>JAZOAV010000050.1:0-6605 GCA_045595645.1 Faecousia sp. | reverse complement strand
CCCTATGACGAAGTCAGCGCCGATCCTTCTGTGCAGCCCGAGGATATCCTGAATGTTGGCGACGAGATCGAGGTTTTCGTTGTTCGTGTTAACGACCAGGAAGGCACTGTTCAGCTGACCAGGAAGAAGCTGGACGGCATGAAGGTTGGGGACGACATGGCAGCCTGGGCAGAGGAAAAGACCACTGTCGAAGGCACCATCACCGAAGAGAACAAGGGTGGCCTGGTTGCCAATGTTAAGGGCGTCCGTGTGTTCATCCCCGCTTCTCAGACCGGTATTGCCAAGGGCGGCGAGCTGTCTCAGCTCAAGGGCAAGAAGGTCCAAATGAAGATCACCGAGTTCAACCGTGCCCGTCGCAGAGTTGTTGGCTCCATCCGTGCCGTCACCAGCGAGCTGCGCAAGGCTGCTTTCGAGAAGATCTGGAGCGAAATCGAAGTCGGCAAGAAGTACAGCGGCGTCGTGAAGTCCATGACCAGCTATGGTGCATTTGTTGACATCGGCGGCGTGGACGGCATGGTTCACATCTCCGAGCTGTCTTGGGGCCGTATTAAGAACCCCAATGAGGTTGTCAAGGTTGGCGATCCCATCGATGTGTTCGTTATTAAGTTCGACGCTGAAAAGAAGAAGATTTCTCTGGGCTACAAGACTCCCGAGATGAATCCCTGGAACCAGTTCTGCGCCAAGTATCAGGTGGGCGATGTTGCTTCCGTTAAGGTCGTCAAGGTCGTTGACTTCGGTGCTTTCGCAGAAATCCTCCCCGGCGTGGACGGCCTGATCCATATTTCTCAGGTTGCCGACCATCGCGTGGAGAAGGTCTCCGATGCTCTGGCTGAGGGTCAGGTTGTCGATGCAAAGATCATCGATGTGGATGCAGAGCGCAAGCGCATCTCCCTGTCCATCCGTGCCATTCTGGAGCCCGCTGCAGAGGCAGAGGAAGAATAATCACATAAGGTATGCAAGTGGCCTGAAACCAAAGGGTTTCAGGCTGCTTTGCGTAGGAAACGATATGTATAATAAGGTTTATGTTGAAATCACCAATATCTGCAATATGCACTGCTCTTTTTGTCACGGACACAGCCGCGCCCCACGGCAAATGAGCAGGGAAGAGTTTGTCTGTATCCTTGACAAGCTGACAGAGCAGACGAAATATGTCTATTATCACCTGATGGGCGAACCGTTGATGCATCCGCTGCTTCCGGAGTTCATTACTATGGCAGGAGAGCGAGGCTACAAATCCATTATTACCACCAACGGGACACTCCTGCATAGGCGAGGAAATGAGCTTTTGCAGGCAGGTGTGCATAAGATGAATCTGTCTATCCACAGCTTTGAAGATGGTGACGAGGAGAAGCATATCGGATATATCCGCAGCCTTGCCGAGTTTACGAAAAGTGCCGCAGAAGTGGGAACGATCGTAGTGTTCCGTCTTTGGAACAAGGGCTTTGACGAGGGCAAAAATGAATTTGCCTTGAAGGTTTTGCAGCAAAATATTACGGGCGATTGGACGGAAAACTCTCGCGGTATCAGAGTGAGGGACAAAATTTTTGTGGAATTTGGGGAACGCTTTGCGTGGCCTGACCGCAATGCGGAGGTGCAGGGAAATCGTTTTTATTGCTATGGGCTGAAAGACCAGTTTGGCATCCTTGCGGACGGAACAGTAGTTCCTTGCTGTTTAGACAGTGATGGCGTAATAAACCTTGGCAATATCTTCGAGGAAGCGATCGAGGATATTTTACATTCCAAAAGAGCGCAGGACATGGTTGCGGGTTTTCGATGCGGCAAAGCCTCCGAGGAGCTTTGCAAACGATGCGGCTATGCCCAACGATTTGTGTAAAAAAGAGCTAACCGGCGTGGTCGGTTAGCTCTTTGCTTTATACATTCTGGCACGCTACGGGATAGCATAAGAGTTTAGTTTCCCATATCCATCATGGTGCCGATGAAGAAGGGGGTGTTGCTCTCGCAATCGATGAGCATATACACGAAGGGTCTGTTTAGATCGACCGTTTTGAACTCGTTCAGGAGGGCTCCGCCGGCATCCATGATAACGGAAGTCACCGCACCGGCTTTTGTGCCCTTCTCGGCAACGGAGATATAGGTTTTGTGAAGCACTTGGCTGATATAAACGTTTCCATCCACGAAAGAACCCAAGCCCGAGAAGTCGGCGTTGTAGGCATCAAAGGCGGTGGGCATGCCCATTTCTTTCAGAATGTCGTTCATTTGCACGCTGTACTCGGATGCAAATTTGGGGATAGAGGCAAAGACCTGTGCATTTTGGGGCTTGGAAAGCAGATCGTGGAGGGTTTTGCCGTCGAGGGTTTCGAGATATTCCGACACGCTCACGCCTTCCTTGGGGAGCAGGGCGACAAAGGCGTACTTGCTACCTTTGTAGTATTTCAAAAAGCCGGTGGCATTTTCGTCTTCCAAATAGGAATACTCTGTGGAATGCATGAAGTCCACTTCCTGTTCTGTGCCGTCTTCTGCGGTGAAGATTCCTTCTCTGACCTCGTGCTCCTCGTAGATTTCGTCCCACTCAGCCTCAAAGGCGAGGGCGTTGATGAGACACATGACCGCATCGGGAGTGAGCTGTTCCAGTATCTTAGGAATCATGCCGTCGGTCTTTTCCTTGACCCAGTTGTTGATGTCATCACAGGTTTCTTCGTTGAAAGGAGCTTGGTAGATGTCTGCGCCGTAATAATCTGCGTTGGTTTGCAGAAAATCCTCGTCAACTGCAAAACGCTCGTCCTCCTTGAACCATACGGAGTTGGCAAGGCTCAGCTTGTAGGCTTCTTCATGGGGCAGATTGCTCATATAGCTGTGGAGGTAGAAATTCAGGGCTTCCTTGCTCATACCGAGAACTGTTTCCATTTCCTCCAGCGTGGTTTCTGCGGCACCGTTGGCGGTCATGGCCAGGGCGCAGAGGACGGACAGGGGAGAAATCAGGGTGTTTTCCCCGCTTTCTTCACTTGCGCGGAATAAACGGACGGCGAAGTCTGTCACCGCCTCGTCCTGTGAGCGGGGGGCGGCAGAAGCCTCCACATGATTCGGTTGGATGTTTTCCATAAGATTCTTTTCTTGTGTGGTGCAAGCGCTCAAAGTGAGAATTGCAAATACAAGAAAGAGACTGAGAATTATTTTCGTAGGCTTCATTGTGGGATCTCCTTTAGCAGTAGAAATGTTCATATTCCGGCAGGGCTTGCCATTCCTCTGTGGCGGTTAGAATGTTGATGATCTCTTTGCAGACTTGGAGGAAGTGTTGACCCTCGGGGTTTTCGGCCTCGTAGAAATCTGCGATATTGGCCGCTGTGATGGTTTTTTCCATCGTATTTGTCTTTACCGACAGAATCAAGGTGATAGACGGCTCTGTGTGGACGGTTCCGTTTTGGGGATCGTAGCTGTCAGGATAGGATGTGATGTTCAGACTGGCAATTAGGTCGTAGATTTTCTGTTTTTCTGCTTCCGTGAGATAGTAGGTGGTAATGTAGTCCGCGGGATTGCTTGCATCTGTGGTTTTGACCAGCTTTCCCGTGGCACTGTCATAGGAGCTAACTCCAAAGGTGTTCCAAGTAAAGGAGAAGGAGAAGCTGTCAAGGGCTCCCATAGCCACAGCGTTGTTGGGGACTCCATCAATAGCAGCGTTTCCACCTGCGTAGGCTGCTCCTGCGCCTGCAAACAGGTTTTCTGTTGCCATGTGAATTTGCTGTTTGTCGGGGAGTTGCGCAGGTCCTTCCCTGGGCAAAAGATATGCTCCGAAAATTGCGATGCACAGCGCCAGGGGGATACAGAGCATGGCAATGTGCTTTCTGCGCTTTTTGCGCGCGTGTATTCTGTTTTCGCTGCGGCGGAATATTTCCGCTTGACATTCTTGTAGATTTCTCATACTGGCATACCATCCTTTCCGAGTATGGCGCGAAGCTCCTTTTTGGCACGGTAGAGCAAATTGTCGATCTGCTTGCGGTTCTTCTTCATAACCTTGGCCGCTTCCTCGTAAGTCATTTCCTCAAAATAGATTAGGTGGATCACCACCCGCATATCCTCGGTCAGCTTGGCCATAGCGGTATGAACCTTTCGTTTCCGTTCGTCTGCCAACATCATTTCTTCCAAAATCATCGCATCATCGGGAAGCGTTTCGGGAAGCTCCGTAAAGTGGAAACGCTTCTTTCGTTTGAGATAATCCAAGGCGCGGCTTCTGCCCACCATATAGAGATAGGTTTTCAGCGTGACCTTAAAATTGTACCGATGTTTATGTACGATGAGATCGGAGAAGGTGTCAATGGCAAGATCCTCGGCGGCTTGGGCATCATGGACATATCCATGAAGAAAGAACACAAGACCGTGAAACAGCTCTTGCATGATGCTTTCAAAGGCACTTTCGTCACCATCCAGAAAACGGCGGTAGCTACTTGCGCCGTTATCCATATTGGTTCCTCCTTTGGGTTAACCCTTTCACTTGTTATACGATTGAACAAGGGGGGATTCCTTATAAAATAAAAGAAAATTTTTGCTTGTGGGTGTGCAGGGGAATGCGCACGCTGCGAATGTGTTACTTGTGGTGCATACAGCGGGAGGCTGATAGCCTCCCCTACATTTTTTGAGAATCTCCGCATAGGCGGTTTGTGTGACCGCCGCGGGCGAACTGTGTGTCAAGAGTAACATGGTTCGCCCCTACGGTGTGTTACGATGGTGCCTGCATTATATCATATTTCGGTGGATTTTCAACACGGCGCCAATTTCTCAGATAAAATCGTTGACAAACAGACAAAATACTGCTAAAATAGTGCCGTTACAGGAAAATGCTTTGAGGAAGAAGAACCATCGGGAAGGTTTCAGCGAGTGGGGGAAGGTGCGAGCCCCGTAACACGGAACGATGGATGCCGCTTCCGAGCTGTCCGGGAGGAGCGGGACGCCTGACCTGCGTTATCGGGTTCTGAGATGCCGCATTTGCGGCAATTAGGGTGGTACCGCGATGAACCTCGCCCCTATGCGTAGGGGAGAGGTTTCTTTTTTTATAGGCTGCCCTGAATATCGACTTGTTGGAGGTAATATTATGAAAAAATACGGCGTAAACGAGCTGCGGGAGATGTTCCTGTCCTTCTTTGAGAGCAAGGGTCATCTGCGTCTGCCCAGCTTCTCTCTCATTCCGCAGAATGATGCATCCCTGCTTCTAATCAACTCCGGCATGGCTCCCATGAAGCCTTATTTCAAGGGCGAGGTCACGCCGCCCCGCCGTCGGGTCTGCACCTGCCAAAAGTGCATCCGTACCGGCGATATCGACAATATCGGCCATACAGCTCGCCACGGCACCTATTTTGAAATGCTGGGCAACTTCTCCTTCGGAGACTACTTCAAGAGCGAAGCCATTGCATGGTGCTGGGAGTTCCTGACGGAGGTTTGCGGACTGGATGCTAACCGCCTCTATCCCTCTATCTATGAAAATGACGAGGAAGCTTTTGAAATCTGGAACAAGGAAATTGGGATCTCCGCCGATCGCATTTTCCGTTTCGGCAAGTCCGACAACTTCTGGGAGCATGGCTCCGGTCCTTGTGGCCCCTGCTCTGAGGTCTATTATGACCGTGGTGAGAAATACGGCTGCGGCAAGCCCGAGTGCACCGTAGGCTGTGAATGTGACCGTTATATGGAGATTTGGAACAATGTGTTCTCCCAGTATGACAACGACGGTCAGGGCAACTACAGCGATTTGGCACAGAAGAATATTGACACGGGCATGGGCTTGGAGCGTTTGGCAGTTGCCTGTCAGGATGTCTACTCCTTGTTTGATGTGGATACGGTTATGAACATCACCAACAAGGTCACAGAGCTGACGGGAGCCAGCTATGGTCAGAGCAAGGAGCGGGATGTGTCCCTGCGTGTGATCACGGACCATATCCGTGCTTCTACCTTTATGATTGCCGACGGTGTTCTGCCCTCCAATGAGGGTCGCGGTTATGTTCTGCGCCGTCTGCTCCGTCGGGCTGCCCGTCATGGTAAGCTCCTGGGTGTCAACCATCCCTTCCTGTGCGAGGTCGTGGAGACGGTCATCCATGAAAATGAGGGTCACTATCCCTACCTGCGGGAGCAGGACGAGTATATTGTCCGTGTCGTGCGGGTCGAGGAAGAAAACTTTGCCAAGACCATTGACGGTGGTATGCGGATTTTTGGTGAAATGCTGGCTGCCCACAAGGAAAAGGGCGAGACCGTTTTCGCCGGCAGCGATGCCTTCAAGCTCTACGATACCTATGGATTCCCCATTGACCTGACCATTGAAATGGCCAAGGAAGAGGGCATGGAAGTGGATGAAGCCGGATTCAAGGCTTTTATGAAGGAGCAGAAGGAGCGAGCCCGTGAGGCCAGAAAGGCTCTGGGTGATTTGGGGTGGGCAGGCATTGGCTTCGGTCAGGATATGCCCTCCACAGAATTCCTTGGCTACGATATGCAGAGCACAGAAGCTAAGATTCTGGCTCTCGTAGCGGAGGACGAGCTTCGCAATGAAATTGGCATGTGTGGAACGGACTTGTCTCGGATTCTGCTTTTGAGAATAATATGTCCGCTTATCCATGTCTTGCCGAGACAGCGGAAAAATACGGACTTGAGCTCTTGATAGAAAACGT
>JAZOAV010000049.1:0-10781 GCA_045595645.1 Faecousia sp. | reverse complement strand
ACCGCCTATGGCGGCAAGAACAGCATTACACGGCATTTTTTGGCGGCGTAGCCGCCGAGCCGCTTATAAGCGGCTCAATAAAACGGTGAAACCGTTTTATTAGAAATAAGTATAAAAAGTAGCCATTTGCGAATGTCTTTTTAAAGAAACTCAGTATTAAGCAGTCTCCAACAGGGAGTCGTCCTACCCTTCCCATTGGAGACTGCCCGAAGCTTGAAAAAGGGACCGCCGCTACAGAAAACGGCGGTCCCCGGGGAGATCGTGTGAATTACGCAGCGGGCTTTACGCTTGCCAGAATTGCCAGAACGTCGGCATCGGTCACGGAAATAGTATGCTCGCCATTGCACCACAGGGTTGCCTGGTACTGGGGGCCACCTGCCTCGCCAGTGTAGAGGACGGTCATGGGATTGCCACCGCTGACAGCGGAGAAGCCATTCCAGGTAATACCGCCGGCAACAATAGGCTCCAACTCGGTGGCTTCTTCATACCATTCGGAAGAAGGAGTCATCATGTCGGTTTCAGGGCCATAGAAGTCAATCTGGACATATGCCTTGGTGAGAATATCGAATTCGCTGGTACCGTTCTTGATGATCTGGAGCTTGTCGGGATCCACAGCATTGGGTTCGTCAGACCACAAATCGGTAACAGCAACTTCCATCCACCCTTCGGGAACCAGAGCGGAGAAGTTACCGGCATTGTAGGTCTCGCCGGTGATTTCCTTGGGATCGTCGTTAGCAGCAGGAGTTTCCTTGTTGTCTTTGTTCTCATTGTTGTCGTCCTTGTTGCCGCAGGCAACAAGGGACAGTACCATAACCAAAACCAACATAAGAGCAATGATTCTCTTCATTATAAATACCTCCAAAATTAAATTTTGTTACTAACCCAAACAGGAGTTCACACCCGTTTGGGGGTTATCTTGCGAAGATGCCTTTGCTTCCCGCAGGGGTCGATGCCCTCTGTTGCACGCTTCATCCCCACGCCGGCAGCTCTCGCAACCGTTCCATCGACCCGTGACACTTCCGATAACTGTCGTATTGGGTAAATCCGAAACATTTCCTTGGCGGGCGATTCGTGTATCGCCCGAAAAAAATCATGCGATTTCGTAGGGAACGACCTGTATGTCGTTCCTTTTTGCGTGAGGGGACGGCACATAGGCCGTCCCCAATGTAGATAAGCAGTAGGGGCGAACTGCGTTCACCTGCGGGCGTTCACAGAACGCCCCTACAAATGGTGGGATTATTTTGCAAAGAATGCCTTGGCACTGTCGGAGTAGGCGAACAGGGCACGGGTGAGGGATTCGAGGGCGGTGCCACCGGTCTTGGAGGCGTAGCTCTCTGCGCTGTAGCGGAGGGTTTGGCTGAGCTGGGTTTCGCCCTCGTAGATGGCTACATTTACAACAGTGCGCAGCTCGGAGGCCAGCAGGCCGTAGAAGGTGAAGCTGTGGTAGCTGTTTGCGGCATTGTAGGCCTCTGCGCCTGTCAGGGTGACGGTCTTGGTTTCGCCGTTGCTACCCTGATAGGTGACCTTCATGGAGAGATTTTCCACATTGCCGCTGTAATTCTTGGCGTTGAACACGAACTTCATGCCCACCTTGGAGCCTAAGTCGAGGGTCTTACCGACCCAAGGAATGGTGGGGCTTGCCAAGTCGCCCAAGAAGCTGTCCGTTGCCGTAAAGCTCAGGGCAGCGGTGTCGCTGAGATAGGTTCTGTGCTTGTCGGTCATAGCGGCATCCACAAGAGCATCGGTGCGGTACTTCTTAAAGCTCTGGGCTTCTGCGCCGTAGCGGAGCAGGTCAGCACACAAAGTCAGCATTTTGGTGTCGGTAGTACTGTTTAGCATGGCATAAGCATAGGTGGCAACGCTGTAGCTGTCGGTCTTGGAGATATAGGCTTGGGTGCCCTTAGTCATGTGCAACACAGCATCTACCATATCGCCCATGCGAACAGCAGTGATGCCTGTCAGGGTGAAATAGTAATAATTGCCGTTCACAACAGGATCGATTTGGACGGTGCTTGTGCCCATCAGCGTGTTGCCTTCGTATTCGAGCAGCGCATATTCCAGATAGAAGCTGTCGTAATTGCTCAGCGCAGACATGGGAACGACAAAGCTGATGGAAATATCACTTGCCAAGTCTAAAGTGTGATAAATCTTGATGCTTTCGTCCACGATAATTTCTGCATCACCGCAGAAGCAAGTACCATTTGTGAAGCTGTGGTTTTCCGTGAAGGTACTATCGCAACGAGAGCAGGATACTGTGTGCATGCCGTCCCCATTGCTTACATAACTGTAATCGTGCTCCAAAGCTGCAACAGTTTCCCGCGCCACAAGAACTTCATTGCAAACAGCGCAGTGCTTGCCTTCTGTTAAGCCAGAATTGGTGCAGGTGGCCGCAACAGCCGTATCGATTACAACCGTATGTCCCGTGGCGGATATTGCTTCCGTGTAAGTATCGCTACAATCGGTGCAAATGAAGGCTTTAATGCCATCTTCGGAGCATGTGGGGGCAGTCGTAATTTTGGTTGTATAGCTGTGACCCTTTGCGGTAATAATCTCAGTGTAACTGTCACCACAGCGTTCGCAAGAATAGGTCCTTACGCCCGAAGCCATACAAGAAGGGGCGGTTGTGATCTCACTTGCGTAGCTGTGATCAACGGCAGGAGTCAAGAGATCCTCGACCGAAATCTCTACGCTTGCATCAATATCAGCAAAGCATTTCATGCAGATATTGCAGTGCCAATAAGCTATGTACCCAGGTTCAGTGCAGCTGGGTTGAATAGCCGGAACTAATTTTAACCCAGGATGAGTACACTCCACCGTTTCTGCTACAATATTGTAAATATACCCTGTGTCGGTTCCGTCGCTTGCACTGGAATCCTTTGCATATTGCAAGGTCAACGCGTGTGTACCGGCAGAAAGCTCCTGTGATCTGTACTCCCCATTTATGTTTCCGGATATGGCATCGATGATTACATTTCCGTCCAGAAGTACTGTCATGTTATCAAAAATTTCTTCAGAAGAGACCATATAGAAAAAGTTCAACACAAAGGTCTGCTGTGATGTTAGTGTGAGAGTTGTCTCGGAGAAACTGGAATCTTCATATTGATTGGAGGAGATCAATGCCGTCGAACTAACGGTTGCATCGTTTTCCGAAATCATCCACTCATACCCATTATCCTTGGAAAGGATTACCTCTACCCCTTGCAGCTGCATTGCCCTATATCGTTCGTCCTTTTCAACAAGAAAGCTCTTACTGCATCTGAGGCAGGTATATTCCCAATACATAAATGTTTCGGAAAGAAGTGTTCCTTGCTGATGGCCCAATGCCGGTACGGATTCATTTTTTTCAACACCACAGACGGTGCATCGATAATTGATTTTCCCCGCCTCAGTGCAATTCGAAACAATGTAGTTTTCCTCCACGACCTTCCATGCATGCGCATCTTCGGAGGTATAGCTGTATACTTCTCCACAGTCGATACAGGTGTAACTAAGCCGCACGCAATCAGTTGACCGAGCATAATTCCAGACAGCGCAGTTAATCGGGCAATTATCCCAGTCTCGGTTTCCCTCTATGTAACACAGTATCAGCTCGGAGCTGCAAGTATCAAATGCCTCGTTGGATATAGTCGGTCTATCTCCAAGGAAATGCACATGTGAAAGTCTGCTGCACCAAGAAAAAGCTGCATATCCGATGCTTATCACACCGGCTGGGATTGTGATACTTGTTAACTCGCTGCAAAATGCAAATGCTGAATCACCGATGCTCGTAATATTATTCGACATCGTCACAGCCGTCAAACTTCCACATCCAGAGAATGCATTATCGCCTATGCTCATGACGCTGTCAGGAATCGTGTAGTGACCCGAAAAACCGTTAGGACAGCAAATCAAACCCGTCTTATCTTTATCAAAAAGCACTCCCGCAGCATCACTGCAGAACATTGTATTTCCTTCCGCAACCCTAATGCTTTTCAAATTGCTGCAGTCAGCGAAAGCGTTTGTGCCGAAGCTCGTTACGCTGTCCGGAATTAAAATGCTTGTTAGGCCACTGCAGCATTCGAATGCACAGTAATCAATTGTCGTCACGCTGTCCGGAATACAATATTCCCCCATAAGCGCATTGGGGCAGAGTATTAATATAGTTTTAGTTTTGTTGAATAACACTCCTGCAGAATCGTTGCTATAGACAGAATTCCCCTCTTTGACCCAAATCCCTTCTAGGTTGCCACATCCAAAAAACGCTCTTCCCCCGATACTCGTTACACTACTGGGGATTGTAATACTCTTCAGGTTTTCGTGCCAGGAGAATGTGCTGTTTTCGATTCTTGTAATTCCTTCGTTAATGCTAATCGTCTTTATCCATAATCGATAGTCCTCCCAAGGAACAGAAGTGGCGCTGTAATCAGCCATCGCTCCGTTGCCGCTTACAGTCAAATTGCCTTCTGCTACATCAAGGCACCATTGCGCGTCTGTTCCACAGTTTCCACTCAGGATCTGTCTGTGATCACAAAGCAGACAAATTCCGTCTATATGGCAATGCGTACCATCTTCGCACAGCGTATCGCTCAGTTCTGTAAAGCGGTAGTTGTTGTTCTCTGCATAGGTCTCTGCTGTCGACCCAGGATATCCATATATTACGGTATTGGACGCTGTTCCAAGAGTCCCTATTTCGTCTGCAATGGTACAGGTTTTATTCAAAATAGCGATTGCCTGTAGATTACTACAATTAGAAAAGGTATAGCTCCCTATGCTGGCTACGCTTTCTGGTATCGTTATGCTTGCAATATCACTGCAGTTATAGAAGGCATAGTTGCCGATACTTGTAACGCTGGAGGGGACGCTTACACCGGACAAACCTCCGCAATCGGAGAACGCATCATTACCAATGCTCTTTACGCTGTTGGGGATCACCACATTGGTCAGCCCGCTACAATAAGCAAACGCAGAATCCCCGATTCTTGTAACGCCACTCGGAATCGAATATTCTCCCTCAAAGCCACAGGGAAAACAGATCAAGGTAGTTTTGTCCTTGTTGAATAGGACACCTGCCGCATCGTTACTGTAGTTTGCGTTTCCCTCTGCGACCGCAATACTACCCAAGTTTTCACAGCAAGCAAATACATCCAAACCAAAGGTTGATACACTGGCAGGAAGCATCACATTCGTTAGGCTTCCGCAATAGGCGAAAGCACTATCCCAAATGTTCACCACACCTTCGGGTATCGTCACATTTGGCAAGCTTTTGCAATTATAGAAGGCATATTCACAAATATCCGTAACGCTGTTCGGGATAGTCACACTTGTCAAGTTGATGCAGTCCACGAATGTGAAATAGCCAATACTCATTACGCCGTCAGGTATCGTCACGCTTTTCAAGTTTTCGCAGCCCATGAAAGCATAATCGCCGATGCCTGTTACACTGCTTGGAATCGTCACACTTGTGAGACTGCTGCATCCCTCAAATGCGGAATTACCGATATTTGTGACACCCTCGTCGATCATAACAGTTTTAATATCTGCGCTATGCTTGGCCCAAGGCGCAGTGAAAGAGGCATCCTCCGTCATTCCGCCTGCGCCGGAGATCGAAAGCAAACCGGTAGCTGAGTCAAATGTCCACACGAGATTATCTCCGAAACTACCGGAGTTGGCAGTGGCTTGTATAGGCAGCAGCATCGTGGGAAACAATCCTGTAAGCATGGAAAAAAGAACCAAAATACTCAAAATTCTTTGTTTCATAGGGGGATACCATCCTTTCGTTGTTTTATACTATGAATTTGTTTTGCTACTTCATTTCTTAGAAAAAAGAGTGCTCTGTGCTAAATTCTTCTATGAGATTGCTGAATGTCTACAGAAAGATTATAAGATGATTCTTTTGAATTGTCAAGGTGCGTCCCTCAGGCAAACAGGCAAAATACTGTATTTTTTGGGATGTATGCACAAAATTTTTTGTTATTTTGTTAATACTTATTTAATATTGACAATTTTTTCCCTGCATGATACCATAATGGTATCATGCAGTGCAGAACAAAGTCCCTAACATACCGCATATTTATGCAAACAT
Source organism: Faecousia sp. (assembly GCA_045595645.1). Lineage (GTDB taxonomy): Bacteria > Bacillota > Clostridia > Oscillospirales > Oscillospiraceae > JAZOXB01. Next base: position 4,720 of record JAZOAV010000049.1, on the reverse strand, counting down.
AGTTTCAGGAGGTGATTGATAGAAAAATTGCGCTGCATGGGAATGTCAGAGCACAACGAACGCTTCTCCTGCGAAGAGTACACAACAACACACAAAAAGAAAGGAGCTCCTCTACATGAAAACGCGCATTGCAAGACTTCTGTCAATCCTTCTTTTGGTTGCAATGATATGCAGCCTCTTGCCTCCAAGTGCCACTAATGCAAGTTCGTCATTGGATCCAGACAATAAGCTGGGAGGCCTTAATAAAAAAAGCACCATTTTGGATCGTATAGAGAATTATTTTTCAGAATATAGCTACCTTAAAACCGAAACTGTGGTCTTCTTCTTTGAGGGTGGCAGTAATAGCACGGAATCCTACAGAATTAAGGCAAATCGAGATCAGGCTGTTGCTGTCGTCACCAAAAACGGAAAGGTCACTTACATGGAAAGTGAATGCTCCACAATTCCTGATGTTCCAGACAAAGAATATACAGTCTCTCCCAGTGCAGCAAATGTTCTTGACGGAGTTTATAAATTTGAGGGCGTATACCACCATGACGATAACAAAGCTTTCGGAATAAGGACGGTAAGCGGAAGTGAATACCTTCCCTGCATACGCTTCGATCGGACAGCGGGAACGTATGATAATTATTATAATGCAAATGGTATCAATATTCACGGGCGGAATGGATTAACCAGTGCTAGCAGAGAGTCTTCTTCTCCATACTCGTCCGGGTGTATTCTCGTTGGCTGTGGTTCTGATTGGGGTACTACAGGTGATTTTACCGACTTTCGTAATCATATAACCGATGAAGATGATGAAGATGATTGGCAGGAGGGTACAGACTACGGTTATGTAGTGATCGACCGCAAGTTGGCAAAAGAAAGATTAGAAAATAGCGAGCTTTACAGTCGTTATCCCGGTGCGGTGGAAGCCTTGTTAGATATTTCTGATGCCGAACCGTTCTTTAATCTCTCTTTGGACGAGATTGGTACCGTTCAAGAAGGAAAGGCACATAACATCACCGGCACAATTTCCTCTAATCAAAAAATCATCAAAGTGACCGGACAAATCCTTTCCGGATCGTCTGTGGTACAAAGCCACAGCATAACGCCAGATACAAGAACGGTGAATCTAAAGAACAGTGAAATCAATGATAACCTGAGGTTTGGCACCTTGGCAACAGGCAGCTATATCCTTCAGATCACTGCAACAAATGCAAACAACGACACAAAAAAAGCCACCGTTGCTTTTACAGTTGGTAAGCCTAATGTGTCAAATTCAGCACTTTCCATTACCGTAGAACCAATTGACACCATTACCAAGGGCTCCGTCCATAATATTGTCGGCAAGGTTACTTCTGATCAAAAAATCACCAATGTCACAGGAAAGATCCTTTCCGGAACTACCGTGAAGCAAAGCTACGCCATCTATCCCAACACAACAAGTGTTGACCTGAAGAGCAGCACACTCAACGCAAACCTGAAGTTCGGCACTTTGGGTGTTGGATCCTATACACTGCAAATCATTGCAAAAGATGCAAGTAATGCGGTAAAAACCGTCGACATAGCGTTCGAAGTGAAAGAGGTTTCCTCAACGCTTGCCATTACGGTGAATTCCATCGGCACCATCACCAAGGGCACCGTCCATAATATTACCGGCAAGGTTACTTCTGATCAAAAAATCACCAGCGTCACCGGCAAGATCCTTTCTGGAACATCTATAGTGCAAAGCTACACCATCTATCCAAATGCAACAAGTGTTGACCTGAAGAGCAGTGCTATCAACAAAAAACTAAAGTTTGGCACCTTGGATGTTGGATCCTATACACTGCAAATCACTGCTAAAAATGCAAGGAATGCAGAGAAAACGGTCGCCGTAGAGTTCAGCGTGAGCAAACCTTCCTCAACGCTTGGCGTTACGGTAGATGACATTGGTGTTATCTATGAGGGCAATGTCAAAAACATTACCGGAAAAATTTCTTCTCGTTATAAAATTACCAAGGTAATCGGCCAAATTCTCCATGAATCCACAATCGTACAGAGCTACACCATCTATCCAAACACAACGAGCATTGACCTGAAGAGCAGTGCTATCAATACAAAGCTAAAATTTGGCACCTTGGAAATCGGTTCCTATGTGTTAAAAATTACAGCAGAAGATTCCAGCGGAGCAATAGAGACATCCAGTCAGGATTTTGTTGTGAAAGTTAACAAAGGCGATACGATCGCCATTGTAGTAGACGACATTGAAACTGTCATCAAAGGATCTGCTCACAACATTACCGGCAAAATATCCGCAGATTGCAATATCTACAGTGTCACCGGCAAAATCCTTTCCGGAACAACGGTTCTGCAAAGTTACGCAATTTATCCTAACACGACAAGTGTTGACCTCAAGAGCAGTGCAATCAACAAAAATCTGAAGTTTGGTGCTTTGAATATTGGTTCCTATGTGTTGCAAATCACAGTACAAGACGCCAACGGAGCAAATAAGACCGTCTACGATGGCTTCTCTGTGGAAAAATCAGTTTCTACACTTTCCGTTGTGGTAAGCGACATCGGTACCATTGAGCTGGGAGCCGTTTATAACATTACCGGTACGATTGCTTCTAATTATAAGATTACCAGCATCACCGGCAAAATCCTTTCCGGTTCGACTGTAAAGCAGAGCTATACCATCTATCCATATGCAACCAGCGTTGATTTAAAGAGCAGCGCTATCAATAAGAACTTGAAATTCGGTTCTTTGGGCTCAGGTTCCTATACGCTGCAAATCTCCGCAACAGATTCCAGCGGAACAACAAAAACCGCCAGCAAGACCTTCACTGTAAAAGGCTCCACCCTTTCTATCTCCTTAGATGATATCGGCACCGTCGAGCAGGGAGCTGTTCATAACATTTCCGGTACGATTACTTCTAATTATAAGATCACCGAGGTCACCGGAAAGATCCTTTATGGAAGCTTTGTCGAGCAAAGCTACACCATCTATCCGAACACAACCAGCGTTGATTTAAAGAGCAGTGCTATCAATACAAATCTGAAGTTTGGCTCTTTATTGGGAGGCTACTATACGCTACAAATTACAGCTAAAGATTCCAGCGGAGCAACAAAAACAGCCAGCAAGAGCTTCACTGTAAAAGGATCCACTCTCGATATTACTTTAGTTGACATTGGCACCGTCGAGCAGGGCGCTGTTCACAACATTTCCGGTACGATTACTTCTAATTATAAGATCACCAGTGTCACCGGAAAGATCCTTTCCGGATCTACCGTGAAGCAAAACTACACCATCTATCCGAATGCAACCAGCGTCAATTTAAAGAGTAGTGCTATCAACACCAATTTGAAGTTCGGTTCCTTGGCGGCAGGCACCTATACGCTGCAAATCTCAGCAACAGATTCTAGCGGAGCAACAAAAACCGCCAGCAAGACCTTCACTGTAAAAGGCACCGGTCTTTCGATCACGGTAAACAGCATCGGCAACATTTCAAAGGGTTCTGCTTATAACATTACAGGCAAGGTTACTTCTAATTATAAGATCACCAATGTCACCGGCAAGATTCTTTCCGGATCTACGGTAAAGCAAAGCTACACCATCTATCCGAACACAACCAGCGTTGATTTAAAGAGCAGTGCCATCAATACAAATTTGAAGTTCGGCTCCTTGGCAGTAGGATCATATGCATTGCAAATTACAGCTAAAGATTCCAGTGGAGCAACCGCTACAAAAACCATCTACTTTACCGTAAAATAACTGGCATAACTCGCATTTTCAATTGCATCATCGGACAAATTTAAGCAAATCGGAAGCGGTTATATCCACAGCATTTTCTTGTTCCCCGCTGATGGGTAATCGTGCATTCCCTTGGGTTAGTAGGGCTTGATAACTCTTGCTCACTCACCCAAGGGAATAATTTCGTCCATGCTTTCCCAAAATTCTTCTCGCTTGGTCTTCTTCGGAAACTATGCTTGACACTACCCCGATTACTTACTTTATCCGCTCCTATAGGTCATTGATTGACGGATTGCTTGAAAATCAGGGAGTCGAGGGTATTGGCGGCCTCTTGGTTCGAGCGTTGCAGGATGTGGCTATAGATGTTCAATGTAGTGGTTACATCAGAGTGACCTAATCTTTGCTGCGCAACTTTAATGTCAATGCCGCTGGCGATCATTAAGGAAGCATTGGTATGTCTTAGATCATGGAAACGAATCTTCCGGAGGCCATGGTCTTTTAGCAGCTTGCGGAATTTCTTTGTGAAATGATCAGGGTGATAAGGCGTTCCGTTAGGCTGACAGATTACCAAGTTGCTATCCGTGAAATCGCCTCCGAAGCGCAATTTTTGCTGTAGATACCACGAATAACGCAAACGTAGCATCTTCATAAGATGAGCCGGAACAATCAGGTCACGCTTACCGGATTGGGTTTTGGGGCACTTGACAATGACTTCATTCCCTGCGGTAACACGGCTCTCTATGATGGAAATGGTGTTGCTCTCCCAATCAATGGCCGAATACTTCAAGGCCAGCAGCTCGCCGCGCCTTAGGCCGAGACAGACTTCAATGTATAGAGGTAGCTCTAAATCCGTACCTTTTGCGGCATCAAGAAGCTGCTGAATCTCCGTTTCGTCATAGGCTGTTCCCATTGGGCGTGGAACCTTGGGAAGGACAACATGCTTGCAGGGATTCTTGCGGATCATACCAAGGAGCTCTGCCTTTTCCATGGCTGCATTGATGTTCA
>JAZOAV010000048.1:0-15534 GCA_045595645.1 Faecousia sp. | reverse complement strand
GTGTGAAAACCCTGACCTGCTCCTGCGGAAAGAGCTACACCGAGTCCATTGCCGTGACAGAGCACACTCCCACTGTGGTAAATGCCAAGGAAGCCTCCTGCTCTGCCGAAGGCTACACCGGCGACACGGTTTGCAGTGTGTGTAACGCCACCTTGTCTACGGGTACCGCCATTGCTAAGCTCTCCCACACTCCCATTGTCGTGAATGGTCAAGAGGCAACCTGCTCCGCAGAGGGCTACACCGGCGACACGGTTTGCAGTGTGTGTAACGCTTCCATTTCCGCCGGCACTGTCATCGCAAAACTGGCCCACACTTCCGTAACCGATCAGGGTTATGCTTCCACTTGTACGGCCGAAGGCCTGTCTGACGGCTCTCACTGCGGTGTCTGCGGTGAGGTTTTGGAGGAACAGGTGACCATTCCCTCCACGGGACATCGAGAAGAAGTGATTCCAGGTACGCCCGCCACCTGCTTGAATTCCGGTATTTCCGATGGCTTAAAGTGCGCCGATTGCGGTATGATTCTACAGGCGCAAACGGTCGTTCCCCGTCTGGGGCATGACTATCACTATACCAACAACGGCGAAAATCATATAGGAACCTGCTCCCGTTGCAGTAAGACCGTAACGCAGGCACACAGCTTTGTGGACAATTCCTGCATCTGCGGCGCAGTTTTCACCCCCGGTCCCGTATTAGATGAAAACATCGTCATTCAGCACTCCCTGAATTTGGCAAGCGATATTGCCATCAACTATGTGGTAAAGTCCTCTCTGCTGGAGAGCTACGACGGCTACTATTTGGAATGTGTGATTCCCGAATATGAGAACAATGTGCAGACGGGAACCCGCACCGTCACTGTGGAGCCTGTTTTAAAGGGAAGCTATTACTACTTCACTCTGGAAGGCTTGAATGCCATCAGCATGAACCATCAGGTCAGAGCCACCCTCCACATGACCAAGGGCGACCAAGACTTCTACTCCAACGAGGACACCTTCAGCGTGGCAACCTACGCCTATGCCCAGCTCAATCAGGCTGGAACAAAGGAAAGTCTGAAAGTCCTTTGCGCCAACCTCCTGCGCTACGGCTCTTTGGCACAGCAGTACAAGAATTACTGCACCGACAATCTGCCTGACAGCAATTTGACCGAAGCGCAGAAGGCTTATCTGGTCGATCTGGATACGGTAGCCTTTGACAATGTCAATGCCGTCTTGAATGATTTGGTCAATCCTGAAGTCACTTGGATTGGCAAGACCATGACCCTTGACAGCAAGGTCATTTTGAAGTTTGTGGTTGATGTGGCAGGCTATGCAGGCGATCCCACGGATTTGACGCTGCACATCACCTATGTCAACACCGCAGGAAAAACGGTCACAGCAGTGGCTGAAAATCCCACCCTCTATCAGGCAGGCACGACCAAGTATGCCTTTGACTTTGACGGTCTTTTGGCCGCAGAGCTCCGCAGTGCTCTTACAGTCGCCGTATACATGGACGAACTGCAAGTCTCTCCCACCTTGCAGTACAGCGCATCCTCCTATGGCAACGGCACAACCGGCTCTCTCCTTTCCCTGTGCAAGGCCCTGATGGCCTACAGCGATTGCGCCAAACTCTTCTTTGAAGGCTAATACCCAACAGGGGCATCCCAATCGGATGCCCCTGTCATATTTTTAGAGAAAATGTCTACACAGGACGGGAAACCCGTCCCCTATGAGGAATTACGATAGTGCATGCACTGACGGAAGCCCCGTTTCCGAAAGGCGTGCTTTTTTGCAGGGAAATATCTTGCATTTTCTCCCGAAAAATGATATAATATCATGAAAAATTATCATGGGAGGATATACCCTTGAATAACAAAACAACCGTCATTTCTGACGAGCAATTACAAATTCAAGCTGCGGCCTGTGCTGAAATTCACGACTACTGGCTTGCCCAGAGCATTACTCCCCTGGCCTTCGTGGACACCTACGGCTGTCAGCAAAACGAGGCCGATTCGGAGCGGATTCGGGGTATGTTACAGGCTGCCGGCTACGCCATGTGTGACGACGCCGAGGGCGCAGATATTGTGGTATTCAACACCTGCGCCATTCGGGAGCACGCGGAGCAGCGTGTCTTTGGCAATGTGGGAGCTTTGACTCACACCAAACGCCGCCATCCCCGTCAAAAAATCTTTCTGTGCGGCTGTATGATGGGTCAGCCCGCTGTTTCCGATCGGATCAAGCACTCCTATCCCCATGTGGACGGCGTGTTTTCCACCCATCATCTGTGGGAGTTCCCTTCTCTACTGCTGCGCGTGCTGAAAACCTGCAAGCGGGTCTTTGCCGTGGCAGACGAGGCCGGCTCCATTGCAGAAAATATTCCTGTTCTGCGAGGCAACAAGCTGAAAGCATGGGTTTCTGTCATGTACGGCTGCAACAATTTCTGCTCCTACTGCATCGTCCCCTATGTGCGGGGTCGGGAACGCAGCCGTCAGCCCGAGGATATTTTGACAGAATGTAAAGAGGTCATTGCCCAGGGCTACAAGGAAATCACCCTTTTGGGACAAAATGTCAACTCCTACGGCAAGGACTTGGGCTTGGGCATGGATTTTGCCGACCTGATGGCACAAATCGCCGAGCTGCCCGGGGAATTCCGTCTGCGCTTTATGACCTCCCATCCCAAGGATGCCAGCAAAAAGCTCTTTGATACCATTGCAAAATACCCCAAAATCTGCAAGCAGTTCCACCTGCCCTTCCAGTCAGGTAACGACCGTGTGCTGCATGTGATGAACCGCCGCTACACCGCCGCTCAGTATTTGGAGTTGGTAGACTACGGCCGCAGCCTCATGCCCGATTTGGTGCTGACCAGCGATGTCATTGTAGGCTTCCCCGGCGAAACGGAGGAAGAATTTGAGGACACCCTGAAGCTCATTGAACGAGTTGGCTACGATGCCCTCTTTACCTTTATTTATTCCCCCCGTGGCGGCACACCCGCTGCAGCCATGGATGACCCCACCCCCAAAGCAGAGAAAAATCGCCGTTTCGACAAATTAGTTGCCCTGCAGAACCGCATTTCCGAAGAAAAACACCGTGCTTACATCGGCAAGACCCTGCGGGTTTTGGTGGACGGTCGGGACGGGGACAAGCTCACTGCCCGCACCGACGGCGGCCGTCTGGTGCGCTTCGACGGGGACGATTCCCTCTTGGGACAATTCATTGATGTAAAAATTACAGACTGCACCACTTGGAGCCTGATGGGAGAGCGATAAGCATGGCAGAATTGACGCCCATGATGCGGCAATATTTTGAAATTAAAGATCAGCATCCCGATTGCATTTTGTTCTTCCGCTTGGGAGACTTTTACGAAATGTTCTTCGAGGATGCCAAGATAGCCTCCAAGGAGCTGGACTTGACCCTGACCACACGGGATAGGGGCAAGGAGAAGGATGAGCAGACCCCCATGTGCGGTGTGCCCTACCACTCCTGCGAGGGCTATATCGCCCGTCTGGTAGCTAAGGGACACAAGGTCGCCATCTGCGAACAGATGGAGGATCCCGCCACCGCCAAGGGTCTGGTCAAGCGGGACATCACCCGTATCGTCACCCCGGGCACCGTGACGGAAAGCTCCATGTTAGATGAGAGCAAAAATAACTATTACGCCTGTATTTTCGGAGAAAACAAGTCTTTTGGTCTTTGCTTCTGCGATATTTCCACGGGTGACTTCTATGCCACCGTTGCCCGCGATCAAGACCAGCTTCTGTCCGAGCTGGGACGCTTTGCTCCGGCAGAGGCCCTGTGCGGCGGTGAGGGCGTGGCACAGCTTCCGGAGCTGCTGCAAACACAGCTCAACTGCTGCTGCACCATGGGCCATGACGAAATGTTTGACTTAGAACACACCGGCCGCGCCGTAACGGAGCAGTTTGGCCGCTCTCTGGAAGCACTGGGACTTGCAGAGCATCCCATTGCATGGCGCTCTGTGGGTGCCCTGCTGCGCTTGCTGCGGGAAAATCTGAAAATCCATCTGTTCCACCTGCGGGACTTGGAATTCTACATCAGCGGCAGCTTTTTGGCATTGGACCTGTCTGCCCGTCGAAATTTGGAGCTGACGGAAACCCTGCGAAACGGCGAAAAGAAGGGAAGCCTGCTGTGGGTGCTGGATAAAACCCGCACTTCCATGGGCAGCCGTATGCTGCGAAGCTGGCTGGAAAAGCCTCTGCTCAGTCCCAAGCGCATCAATCAGCGTTTGGAGGCAGTACAGCAAATGACCCGCTCCACCATTCTGCGGCAGGAAATCGTGGAACTACTTAGCGGTGTCAGCGATTTGGAGCGCGTGCTTGCCCGTATCGTCACAGGCAGTGCCAACGCGCGGGACTTGGTTTCCTTTGAAAACGGTTGTCGTCCCCTGACGGAGCTGCGTGCGGCAACAGGCCGCTTCCAAAGCTCTCTCTTTGCAATTTTGCAACAGGAAATGGACGATTTAAACGATTTACGGGAGTCCATTGCTGCCGCCATCGTGGACGAACCTCCCTTTACCGTGCGGGAAGGTGGTCTGATTCGTCCCGGTTATCATGCAGAATTGGATACCCTGCGAGACATTCTCAGCGGCGGTAAAGGCACCTTGGCGCGCATTGAAGCGGAAGAAAAGGAAAAAACCGGCATCAAGAATCTCCGTGTAGGCTACAATCGGGTCTTCGGCTACTACATTGAGGTAGCCAAGGGGCAGGTCTCCCTCGTCCCTGACAGCTACATCCGCAAGCAGACCCTTGCCAACGGCGAGCGATACATCACCGAGGAATTGAAAACGCTGGAAGCCACCATTCTCACTGCCAAGGAGCAAGCCGTGGCTTTGGAATTTGAGCTGTTCACCGCCCTGCGCACCCATTTGGCGGCGCAGGCCGAGCGGATTCAGCGCACCGCCCGTGCCGTGGCCTGTTTGGATGTGCTGGCGAATTTTGCGGAAATCGCCGTAAAATACAACTACTGCCGCCCCGAAGTAGATCTTTCCGATGAAATTTCCTTGCAGGAGGGTCGCCATCCCGTGGTGGAGCGCATGAGTCGGGACAATCTCTTTGTACCCAACGACACCCTCTTGGACAACAACCACAACCGCTGTGCCATTCTCACAGGCCCCAACATGGCGGGCAAATCCACCTATATGCGACAGGTGGCACTCATTGTGCTTATGGCGCAGATCGGTTGCTTCGTGCCTGCAAAATCCGCCCGTATCGGCATTGTGGATCGCATTTTCACCCGCATCGGCGCCTCCGATGACCTGTCCGGCGGAAAATCCACCTTTATGGTGGAAATGAGCGAGGTTTCGGACATTCTCCGTCTTGCTACACCCCGCAGCTTGCTGATTTTGGACGAAATCGGACGGGGTACCTCCACCTTTGACGGCATGGCCATCGCCCGTGCAGTGCTGGAATATGCCGTGGATAAGAAGCGCATCGGCGCAAAGACCCTCTTTGCCACCCATTATCACGAATTGACGGATATCGAATCCGAATTGGAGGGCGTGAAGAACTATAACATCGCCGTGCGCAAGCGTGGCGGAGATATTGTGTTCCTGCGGAAAATCATTCCCGGAGCTGCCGACCGCTCCTACGGTGTGGAGGTCGCAAAGTTAGCAGGACTTCCCGACAAGGTAGTTTCCCGTGCAAGGGAGTTGCTCCACGATTTGGAAACCGGCGCACCTGTGCGCACCGTCACCGTAGCGGCAGACGACCAGATTTCTATTACCTCTATGGAAAACGATGCTCTGCGCCGCCGTCTGGAAAATCTCTGCCTTGAAACCCTCACCCCCATTGAAGCCCTGAACGAGCTGTTTTCCCTGAAGAAAATGCTCTGACCATCGGAAAGGAGCCAATTATGGATAATCCAATGGATGTTTTTTACAACCGTAACCTCTCAGCACCCAATCGCAAGGAGATGCTGTGGAGTGCCTTAACTTGGCTTCTCTACCTTGGCGGCATCAGCTTGCTTATGTCCCTTTTGGGCTTCCGCGCGGATACCGACCAAAGTGCCTATACCTTCCAATTTGCCCATCAGCTTTTCAGCTTTATTACCGTATTGATTGTTTTCCGCAGTTTTCTCTTCCGATCCCGCTGCGACCTGTTCCGTCTGGTAACAACGGCACTGCTGGGCTATTTGGCTCTCAATGGCATCACCTATTTTTGGAGCCTGCTGCTGTCCTTTATTCCCATTCAGGCAAACAACCTGAATCAAGCCTCCGTAGAGGCCTCCATTCGCTACGAGCCCATGTCTATGGCCTTCCATGCCATCATCATGGCTCCCTTTGTGGAGGAACTGTTAGTGCGCGGCGGTATTTTCGCACCGCTGTGCAAAAAGAGTCCCCTGTTAGCCCATGCCGTTTCTATGTCTGTCTTTTCCTTCCTGCACATTGCAGGCTCTATCGGCTATCAGCCTCCTTTAGAGCTGCTGCGCTCCTTCTTGGAGTATTTGCCCGCCGGTTTCATGCTGGGCTGGGCTTATCAGCGCACAGGCAGCATCTACGGCTCCATCGCCCTGCATTCCTTCTGGAATGCCCTTTCCGTGTTCTTTATTCTCAGGGGGTAAGAGCATGGCGAAAATTCAACAGCTTTCACCCCATATTGCCGACCTGATCGCCGCCGGTGAGGTAGTAGAGCGTCCGGCAAGCTGCGCCAAGGAGCTGGTGGAAAATGCCATCGATGCAGGAGCCACCCAAATCACCGTGGAAATCCGTGACGGCGGTATGACCTTCCTGCGCGTCAGCGACAACGGCTGTGGCATCCCCGCCGAGGATGTACCCACCGCCTTCCTGCGCCACGCCACCAGCAAATTGCGCAACGCCGAGGATTTGGAAGCCATTCACACCCTCGGCTTCCGCGGCGAAGCCCTTGCCGCCATTTCCTCCGTATCCCGCATGGATGTGCTCACCCGCACAGAGGATGCGCCCTTCGGTCTGAGTCTGCATTTGGAAGCAGGCGTGGTAACCGAGAGCAGCGAAGCAGGCTGTCCCAAGGGCACCACCATGATCGTGCGGGATCTGTTCTACAACACCCCCGCACGCATGAAATTTATGAAAAGCGACAGCGTGGAAGCCTCCGCTCTGCTGTCGAGTATGCAACGCTTGGCTTTGGCCCATCCCAATATCGCCTTCCGTGTCCTGCGGGACGGCGTGAGTCAGTTGGAAACGGCGGGAGACGGCGAACTGTACAGTGCCATCTACGCCGTGATGGGCAAGCAAAATGCCAAGGAAATGATTCCCGTGGAGAGCCGTTGGGACAAGTACAGCCTGAGTGGTTTTGTATCCAAGCCCACTGCCTCCCGTGGCAACCGGACCCAGCAGATTTTCTTTGTCAACGGCCGTTTGGTGCGTTCCAAAACCTTTACCACCGCTCTGGAAACCGCCTACAGCAACCGTATCATGCAGGGTCGCTACCCCTACTGTGTGCTGCATCTGCGCCTTCCCGAGCATTTGGTGGATGTAAATGTGCACCCTGCCAAAATCGAGGTCAAATTTCTCAACGAGCGGGATATTTTCGACACCATTCGCTACGGCGTGGAGGGTGCTTTAGACCAAACCGCCGACCGTCCCCAGCTAAAACTCCCCCACGAAGCTCCGAAGGAGGTCGTCACCAAGGTTGCCTCCCCCAGCTTCTATCGCAATATGACAGCGGCGGAATACCGCGATTTCGCCAAAATTGTACAGCAAACCCCAAAAGCCAAGACTTACGAGCCCATTCGGCAGACAGTCGCAAAGCCTCTTGCGCCGTCCCCCATTCCCGTGGAGGCACAAAAAAAGGTGACAACACCTGTCATCCCCAGTGCTCCGATAACAAAAGCGGCTCCCGTTGTTCCCTCTGGGCCGACTGTAACGGCTTCGGTTCCCCATATCATTCCCGATGTACCCGCTGAAACGGAACCCGCCCTTCTCCCACAGGATGCCCCGTGGCGGTTGGTAGGTGAGGTTTTGGATACATATATCATCGTGGAACAGGGAGAGACCGTGCTGCTCATTGACAAGCACGCCGCCCACGAGCGGATTCTCTTTGAGCGGTTGCGCGCCAATCAGGAGCCTGTTATGCCTCAACTCTTGCTCACTCCCCTGCTTCTGACCCCCGAGCGGGAAGAAGCCACTGTTTTGCTGGAAAATGCCTCCCTTCTGGAGGAATTGGGCTTCTCCCTGCGGGATTTCGGAGACGGCACTCTGGCTCTCAGCCAGCTTCCCGCCGACTTAGACCCCGCCGAAGCCGAGCCTGCCCTCAACGCCATGGCCGCCGAGCTGCTCAACGGCAAGCGGTTGGATAACAGTGCCCTGCGGGACAAACTGCTGCACACCATCGCCTGCAAAGCCGCCATCAAGGGTGGCCGCCACAGCGACGATCAGGAGCGGAAAGCGTTGATCAAAGAGGTGATGTCCCGTCCCGAGCTGAAATATTGCCCCCACGGGCGGCCCATTTGCATCACTCTGAGCCGCAGCCAATTAGAAAGGCAGTTCAAACGATGAATCACAACATCATTGCCATTGTCGGCCCCACCGCTTCGGGCAAAACCGCCCTTTCCGTCCGTTTGGCGCAGGAACTGGGCGCAGAGATCATATCCTTCGACTCCATGCAGGTTTATCGCGGTATGGACATCGGCACCGCTAAGCCCACGCAGGAGGAAATGGCAGGGATTCCCCATCATATGCTCGATGTAGCTGAGCCCACGGAGGACTTCTCCGTCAGTCGTTATGTAAACCAAGCTGATCCGATTGTGCAGAATATTCTCGCCCAAGGCAAGCCTGTTATTTTGGTGGGCGGCACGGGTCTGTATGTGGACTCTTTGGTAGCAGGGCGAGAGTTTGCCCCCTTTCCCGAAACGGGATTGCGGGAAGAATTGATGGATAAAGCCGAAAAAGAGGGTATTTTACCCCTATATGAAGCCCTTTGTCTCATCGATCCCGAGGCCGGTGCCGCCATTCACCCCTCCAACCACAAGCGGGTCATTCGTGCCATGGAGGTCTATTTAGAAACAGGAAAGACCATCAGCCAGCACAATCGGGAGAGCCGTGAGAAGCCTCCCAAGTATCGTCCCCTATGGATTGGGTTGGATTATGTAAACCGTGAAGCCCTGTACTCCCGCATCAATCGGCGAGTGGATAAGATGTTCGCAGACGGTTTGGTGCAAGAAGTACAAAGTCTTTTGGCGCAGGGTGTCCCTGCCGAAGCTACAGCCATGCAAGCCATCGGCTATAAGGAGCTGGTGTCCCATCTGCGTGGGGAAGCTACCGAAACCGAAGCAAAGGATGCCATCGCACTGGCCTCCCGCCGCTACGCCAAGCGGCAGCGCACCTGGTTCCGCCGCAACGAAGCGATTCACTGGATCGAATTGCCGGACGAGCCAAAATTAGAGGAAATTTTCCTATCCGCACGACAAATTACGAGGGATTCCTCGGAATAATATTACTAAAATATAGGTACCCACTGCGGGAACATACAACAGAAATGAGGTACCTATCATATGGCTAACACAGAAAATTTGCAGGATTTTATGCTCAACGAGGTGCGAAAGGAACACATTCATGTGACGCTGTTTCTGATGAACGGCTTTCAGATGAAGGGTGTAATCACCGGTTTTGACAGCTTTGTGGTGCTGCTGGTTTCCGAGGGGAAACAACAGATGATCTACAAGCACGCCATTTCCACCTTGGTGCCCTCTCAGCCCGTGTACTTCCCCGCCTGAGCCTATGGATAAGGGCGGCAGACGCTGGTTCCAATGGCTCACGGTGCTGTCAGCCCTCGTGCTGGCGGTGTATGGGGCGACTGCGCTTCTGCGCCCCGCTCCTTCTTACACACTCACAACCCCACAGTTCTGCGAAGTCGGCGACGGAGTTTCCGTTTCCGGCTTTGTGGTGCGTTCTGAGCTTTGCCTGCAAAGTGAAGTCCCCCTCTCTATTCAAGTTCCCGAAGGACAGTGGGTATCGACAGGACAGGATATGGGCGGGGGCGTGAAAGCACCCTACGCAGGCTACCTCTCCCATGTCACAGACGGCTACGAAGCTCTTTTGACCCCGCAGACTGCCGCGACGCTGTCCCTGCAAGAATATCAAGCTCTGCAACCCTTGCAAGCAGGGCAAGCCTTCGCCCGAATCATTTTCGGGCAGGAATGGTACTTCCTGTGTCCCATGCCCGCAAAAGATCTTCCTTCCAAAATGACACTGCAAATCGGCTCTTTCAGCTACCCCGTTTCCGTTCTGCGGCAGGACGAGCTGTTACTGTTGCACTGCGGGGAAGGCTTGCATCAGCTCACTGCTCTGCGGCAAACGGAGGCACAACTGCTGTTGTCTACCGCGCATTGCCTTCAAATTCCAAGAGAAGCACTCTACTACGAAAAAGAGCAGAGCTTCGTCTATGTCCTGGAGGCGGGACGCGTCCGCCGAAAAGCCGTCACTGTCGCCGCCCTTTGCGGCGAGTATATACATATCGAAGGCCTGCGGGAAGACTCCCAGGTCATTCTGACAGACAAAGAACTTACAGAAGGGATGTTGCTGAAATGATAGCAAAAAACATTGCCGATATTCGCGCACGCATGGATGCCGCCGCCATCGCCGCAGGACGAGATCCCAAGGAGATTCTCCTGTGCGCCGCTACGAAGATGAACGACTCTGACCGTGTGCGGGAAGCCATCGCCGCCGGCGTGGATTGCTGTGGAGAAAACCGGGTGCAGGAGCTGGTCGCCAAAAGCGCAGACGATGCCTACAAGGGCGCCCCCGTCCATTTCATCGGCCATCTGCAAACCAATAAGGTGCGGCAGGTAGTGGGGCGTGTTGACCTGATTCAATCGGTGGATCGGGAGCCACTGCTGGTCTGCATCGAAAAGGTTGCCGCTGAGCGAAACATGATACAGGACATTCTGTTGGAGGTCAACATCGCCGCCGAGGAAAGCAAGAGCGGCTTCACCGAGGCCGAAGCCATGGAAATTGCTTCCAAAATGGGTCAATTTCCCCATTGCCGCCTCCGTGGATTGATGGCCATCCCCCCTCTCAGCGAAAAAAAAGGAGATAATTGCAGATTTTTTGAGAAAATTCACAGATTATCTGTTGACATAATGCAAAAAAAATCGCATAATATTAGCATGGATATTTTGTCGATGGGCATGAGCGAAGATTTCGAGGATGCCATTGCCTGCGGCAGTACGATGATCCGTGTAGGAACCGCCATTTTCGGCGCAAGAGAATATATAAAGTGAGGTAAATCCTAATGGGACTGATGGATGAAATTCGCAAACTGACACACCCCTACTCCGACAACGACAGCTCGGCTTACGATGATTACGACGAAGAGGAAGAGGAATACGAAGAAGAAGCTGCTCCTGCTCCCCGTCGCAACTACACCACTCGCGGTGCTGCTGCCAACGAGAACGAAAACGAGCGCAACAGCAACATGGGCAGAGTGATGAGCATCAATCGCAGCAGCAATATGCAGGTCGTTCTGGTCAAGCCCGAGCGCTTCGATCAGGTTTCTGACATTGCCAACCGTCTGCGGGACAAGCAGTCTGTTGTTCTGAATTTGGAAGCCACCAACAAGGATGTGGCTCGCCGTGTCGTAGACTTCCTCTCCGGCACTGCCTTCGCCTTGGACGGCAAAATCCGTAAGATCGCCGTGTCCACCTATCTGGTCATTCCCTACAATGTAGAAATGATCGGCGAGACCTTGGAGGACACTGAAAACGGCAACTATGTCTAATTCCCCCGAACAGGAGCGATAAACATATGATTACGCCCCAAGAAATTCAGGAAGCCCGTTTTGAAAAGGTACGCCGCGGCTACGACATGGACGCCGTGGACGACTTCCTGGAACGGGTAATGGCTGACTATGTCGAGCTCTTCAAGGAAAACGCCGTGCTGAAAAGCAAAATGCGGATTCTGGTAGAGAAATTGGAAGAATACCGTGAGCAGGAAAACTCCATGCAGAGCGCAATTATGGCTGCGCAGAAGACCGGCGAACAGATGACCCTTGAAACGGAGAAAAAGTGCGCCGCCATGCTGCGAGAGGCCGAGAGGGTTGCTCTCGAAAAGACCAAAGGCGTGGAGACGCAAGCTCATGTGGAGGAAAAACGCTTGCAGGCTGCAAAGTTGGCTTCTGCCCGATTCATCGACGGCATGGAGCGCCAACTGCAACGGCAGGTGGAGCTGTTGGAGGATCTTCGCAGACGGGAGATGTTGCCCGAATTCTCCCCTGTAGAAGAACCAAGCGAGGCTCCTTCCCCCTTCGATTTTGAGAAGGATCCCAGTGCTCCCACCATGGAGGAGCGTGCCGATGCCCTGATTGAAGAAATCGGACAGAATATCGAGCAAACCATTGGCAACCCCACGGAGGAGCCGAATCCCACCGAAGCACCTGCTCATTTCAAGGAGCTGAAATTCGGAAGCAACTACAATAATAATTAACTGCAAGGATAGGGACGAGTACCATGTCCGCTGTGTTCAGAGAGCTGTCGGTCGCTGCGAGACAGCCACATGGCGTGGGAATATCACCCTGTAGCAGCCCCCCGAACAGAGGAAAGCTTTGCTTCAAAGATTTCCCAATAGTAGGCAGGGCCGGTTCACGACCGTTATCCCGTTTTGAGTGCCCCGCAAGGGGAACAAGAGTGGTACCGCAGAGCACGCCTCTGTCTCTTGACGAGACAGAGGCGGCTTTTTTATCAAATTACAATACACTGTATACAGGAGGATTTTATGGATTACAAGAACGCGATCATCACCCCGAAAACGGATTTCCCCATGCGTGCGGGTCTGCCCCAGCGGGAACCCGGCATGCTGGAAAACTGGAACCGCATTGATGTATATAAGCTGCTCATGGAAAAGAATGAAGGCAAGCCCACATTCATTCTCCATGACGGCCCTCCCTTCTCCAACGGCTATATTCATATGGGTCATGCGCTAAACAAGACCCTCAAGGACTTTATCGTACGCAGCCACGCCATGATGGGGTTCTATACCCCCTATGTCCCCGGTTGGGATAACCACGGTCTCCCCATTGAGCGAGCCATCGAAACCTCCAAGAAAAAGCTGAACAAGGATATGTCCGTGCCCGAATTCCGCAAGGCATGTGAAGATTTTGCCGAGGACTTTATTCAAAAGCAGATGGAAGGCTTTAGGAGACTGGGTGTCGTGGGCGACTGGGAACACCCCTACCGCACCATGGACCGTCATTTTGAGGCGCAGGAAGTCAAGGTCTTTGGCCGCATGTTTGACAAGGGCTTTATCTATAAGGGTCTGAAACCCGTTACTTGGTGTCCTTCCTGTGTCACTGCCGTAGCAGAAGCCGATATTGTATATCAGGATGACCCTTGCACCACCGCTTATGTAAAATTCCCCATCCACGACGATTTGGGCAAGCTCTCCGACTTCGATCTGAGCAAGACCTATTTTGTCATTTGGACTACCACCATTTGGACTCTGCCCGGCAACTTGGCCATCTGCGTCCATCCCCGCGACAGCTATGTACTGGTAAAGGCCGAAAACGGCGAAACCTACATCATGGCAGAGGCACTGATGGAAAAGGTTATGAAGATCGGCGGCTTTGAAAACTACGAAGTTCTTGCCACCTACCCCGGCGCATTCTTCGAGAATATGCTGGCAAAGCATCCCTTCTTAGACAAGACCTCCCGTCTGGTTTGGGCGGAATATGTCACTATGGATTCCGGTACCGGCTGTGTCCACACCGCTCCCGGCTTCGGTGCTGACGACTATCAGACCTGTATGCGTTACGGTATGGAGCTGGTCGTTCCCGTGGATGACTACGGCCGCCACACGGACTACGCCGGCAAGTACGCAGGCTTAAAGACCGAAGAATCCAACGCTGTCATTTTGGCAGACATGAAGGAAAACGGCTCCCTGTTTGCCGCAGAAGATGTGGTTCACTCCTATCCCCACCATGACCGCTGCAAGAAGCCCGTGATCTTCCGTGCCACTCCCCAGTGGTTCTGCTCTGTGGAATCCTTCAAGGATGCCGCTGTCAAGGCCATTGAAAATGTGAAGTGGTTCCCTGCATGGGGCGAAGATCGGATGACCAGCATGATCCGCGAGCGTGCCGACTGGTGTATTTCCCGTCAGCGTCGCTGGGGTCTGCCCATCCCCGTATTCTACTGCAACGATTGCGAAAAACCCGTCTCCAATTCCGAGTCCATCGCCAAGATCTCTGCCCTGTTCGACGAATTCGGCTCCAATGTTTGGTTTGAAAGAGACTCCATGGAACTGGTTCCCGAAAACTTCACCTGCCCCCACTGCGGCGGCAAAGCCTTCACCAAGGAAACGGACACGCTGGATTGCTGGTTCGACTCCGGTTCCACCCACTATGCTTCCCTGATGCACCGCACTCCCGAGCTGTGGCCTGCTGATGTGTATTTGGAGGGCGCAGACCAGTACCGCGGCTGGTTCCAGTCCAGTCTCTTGACTTCCGTTGGCGCACTGGATCAGGGTGCTCCCTTCCGTCAGGTTTTGACCCACGGCTGGGTTGTTGACGGTCAGGGCCGTGCCATGCACAAGAGCTTGGGCAACGGTGTAGATCCCGCCGATCTCATCAAGGACTTCGGTGCGGATATCGTCCGCTTGTGGGCAGCTTCCTCCGACTATCACGCAGATGTCAGATGCTCCAAGGAAATTTTCAAGCAGATCGCCCAAAACTACCTGAAGTTCCGCAATACCGCTCGATACTGCTTAGGCAATCTGAATGAATTCGACCCCAACAATTTGGTCCCTGCCGAGCAGATGGAAGAACTTGACAAGTGGGCACTGACCAAGCTGGACGAGTTGGTAAAGTTAGTGCGCAAGGCCTACGACAATTACGAATTCCATGTGGTTACCCACAGCATGAACGATTTCTGCGTTGTGGAGCTGTCTTCCTTCTATTTGGATATCCTGAAGGATCGCCTCTACTGCGAGGAGAAGGACGGCCTGCGCCGCCGCTCTGCTCAGACTGCTCTGTACCTGATTCTGGATGCCATGGCAAAGCTCTTTGCCCCCATCCTTGCCTTTACCGGCGACGAAATTTGGCAGTCCATGCCTCACCGTGCAGAAGACGATGTGCGAAACATCCTGCTGAATCAGATGCCCGAGAACTTCGATGCTTACAAGCTGGATGATGCCACTATGGCAAAGTGGGAAACCGTTGTGAAGCTGCGTACCGATGTCAACGGCATTCTGGAAAAGGCCCGTGCCGATAAGCGAATCGGCAAGGCTTTGGAAGCCCGCATCACACTGGCAACGGAAAACGCCGCCCTGAAAGCCGCCTGCGAAGGTCTGAATTTGGCTGAGATCTGCATCGTTTCCGAATGTGATTGGGATGTTGCCGAGGACGGCGCAGAAGTTGGTTCCGGCGTGAACTTCCCCGAACTGACCATTGGCGTATCCGAAGCAAAGGGCGAAAAGTGCCCCCGCTGCTGGATGCACTCCACCCAAGCCGATGAATACGGCCTGTGCCCCCGTTGCGCCCGTGTTATGCCCGGCATTGTAATGGAATAAAATTGCAACTGCTCTGCACCCCCGGTGCAGATCAGTTTTTTCCTTTGTGAAAATCAAAGCATGAGAATTTGCACT
>JAZOAV010000047.1:0-6424 GCA_045595645.1 Faecousia sp. | reverse complement strand
GGCAACGCCAAGCAGTTTACCATTGAGACTGCGGAGCTGTACAGCGAGGCATTGGGTTACTATGTCTTTACTGTAGATACTTTGTTGGCTGCAGAGCTGAGAGCGACACTGTCCGTACAAATCTACGCGAGCGATACTCCTGTGTCCTGCACCCTCCAATTCAGTGCCGACACCTACGGCAACAATCAAAAGGGAGACCTTCTGACCCTGTGTAAGGCTCTCTTCGCCTATTCCGACAGTGCAAAGACTTATTTTAACTAAAAGCACAAACAAAAAAGGAGAATAAGTCATGCTGAAAAAAATGATTCTTATTGTTCTCATCCTTTCTTTACTGACAGGACTGCTTCCTTTGTCCTATCCTCTTATGGCAGAGGCGGCCACCACGAGAGAAACCATTTCCGTTT
Organism: Faecousia sp.; assembly: GCA_045595645.1. Classification (GTDB taxonomy): domain Bacteria; phylum Bacillota; class Clostridia; order Oscillospirales; family Oscillospiraceae; genus JAZOXB01. The sequence continues at coordinate 6,020 of JAZOAV010000047.1, read as the reverse complement.
CCCCTGCAGCGGTTACCTCTATGTTTAATGCCCGTTCTAAGGATATCCACCCCAGGATTCAGGCAGATAGGCAGGACTTTGACAGAGTCCGCAGCCTGGTACAAACAGACCCCTACATCAGATCTTGGTACACAGGAATGCACAAATACTGTGTGGATATTCTTTCTACCCCTGTATACGATTATCCCGTTGCTGATGGAAAGTTCCTCAGCACCGCTAACGAGACCACCAAACGGATCACATGGCTGACCATGGTCTACTACATCAGCGGCGAGCGGCAGTTTGCTGACCGTGCGGTTGCGGAGCTTCTGAACGCTTGCTCCATATCCGCATGGGATCCGGACAGCTTCCTTGGGGTAGCACAGATGAGCTACGGCGTAGGCATCGGTTATGATTGGCTGTATCATTACCTTACAGAGAGCCAGCGAAAGACCGTTGTTAAAGCCATCTATGAAAATGCGATCTCCACCCAGGATTCCCCTCCCGAATGCATGCAATGGATCAGCAATTGGGGCCCTTGGTGCAATTGCGGCTTGGCGGTTGCCGCAGCAGCGGTTTTCGAGAACTATCCCGACCAATGTGCCAAAATTATTTCCAATGCCATAAGCAACATCCAGCTTTCCTTTGTGTATGGGCCCGGCGGCTCCTATCCGGAGGGGCCTGCCTATTCAACGGTTGGTCTGAGCTTCACGGCAATGTTCTGTGATGCTATGGTCAACCTCCTGGGCACGGATTTCGGCCTGTCCGATACAGCGGGCATTCGGGAATCCGGTCGCTTCCTCATGGCTACCAACGGGTATATGAGTGCCTTCAACTTTGGCGACGGTGAGTCCCAGCTGCAGAACAATGCGGCCATGTTCTGGTACGCCTCACGATACAATATGCCGGAGCTGTCCCTGTATCAACGGGAGAATCAGACCCACAACGGCCGCTACGATGTATACCTGTCTATGCTGTGGTACGATCCGGAGCTTGTGGCAGGGATGGATCGGTCAGAGCCTCAGCTGGATTATCTGATGCGGAACGATCATTATGAGAGCATTGCTTCCTTCCGCAGCTTCCCCGGAGATGATGCCATGATCTTCACCGCCATAAAATCCGGCTACAATCAAACCAGCCACTCCGACTTGGACATTGGTACCTTCATCATGGAGGCTATGGGAGAGCTCTGGTTCATGGATCTGGGGAAGGACAACTACAGCCTAAGCGGCTACGGCAATGTGGCAAAGGATGCTCGATGGACCTACTACCGCAAGAGAGCAGAAGGCCAGAACACCATCGTGGTCAACCCCGACTCCACAGGGGGTCAGGTCAGAACAGCGAAATGTCAGATCACGGATTACACCAGTGCCTATGACGGCGGACACGCTACGGTCAATATGCTGGGTGCCTATGACCAATACGGTGTCAGTTCTATCCGCCGCTCCTTGGCACTCTTCGACAGCCGCAGCCGTGTACGGCTGAGAGATGAGATCACCTGTACGAAGGAATCCACCATTTACTGGTTTGCACATACGGATGCAAGCATCTCCATTTCCTCCGACGGGAAGACCGCTACTTTGACCAAGAACGGTAAGACCCTCTTGGCTCAGATCGCAACTCCAAGTGAGGCGAAGTTCACCACCATGAACGCAAAGCCCCTTTCAACCTCCCCCAATCCCTCCGGGCAGAATGCCAACGAGGGGATCCGAAAGCTTGTGATCAAGCTGACCAAGACCACACAGACCAATATTACCGTTTTCTTCACGCCTCTCCTTGATCCAACGGATGGAGAAAAGGAGCTGCCCACTATGGGAGTTTTCAACACAGATCAGCTCCTCCATTGGTATGATCCCTCTACCACTCTTACTCCAACGGAGGAGGGCGTATACGAGATCTACAATGCAGAGCAGCTCTGCCTCCTGTCTGACATGGTAGCAGGGGGAGAGACCTTCGCCGGGAAGACTGTCCGCCTAATGCAGGATATTGATCTCAAGGAGCGGAGTTTCCGTCCGATTGGGGGATGCGGAAGCGGTGTAAACTTCTCCGGTATCTTCGATGGGAATGGTCACACAGTAAAGAATCTCATGATCTTCGAGCCCTCAGGGGAATTTGTGGGCTTCTTCGGTAGCGTGAGGAATGGGGAGATCCGCTCCTTCGGTATTGACAGCGGCACTGTCACCGGAAGCATAGGCGTAGGAGGACTCATAGGCTTGGGTCACAATGTAACGGTGACAGAGTGCTATAACCGTGCAAATGTCATTGCCGCCAAGGGCTTTAGCGGTGGCCTCATAGGTCGCTTAGGAGGCACCTGCACTGTCAGTAATAGCTATAGCAATGCCTATGTCGATGCCTCCGATAAAATCGCCGGTGGAATCGTAGGCTACCTTGCCGGCGGCACCACGGCAACGATCCAGAACTGCTATCACACAGGCACTCTGACGGATACTGCAGGGCGGATCGGTATGATCGGCTACTACGGTACCGAGAGCAGTAATCCCGTTGCCGGCCTCACTGTGAAAAACTGTCGCTCTACGGTCCCTTTGAAGAGTGCCGAGATCGCAAATAATAGCACCCTGGAAAGCTATTCCGGAAACCTTCAGCTCACTAAGGCACAGCTTGTGTCCGTAGCTGTCGGACTTACGGAAGCATTCATCTACGACTGCGAGTGGGAAAACGATGGCTATCCCGTTCTCTCCTGGCAGTGTGATACGGTGCTTCCGGAGGATCTTGTCCTCCGCAGCGCCTCGGAGCTTCGTCTGGTGGCTTACCTGGTCAACAGCGGTAAGGAGGACTTCTCCGGGAAGACCCTTACCCTTGCCGGAGACATAGATCTCCGCTGCAGAGAATGGATCCCCATTGGCGGCAACAACAGCACGGATGCAAGCAGTAAGAGCTTCCGAGGAACCTTCGATGGACAGGGCTACAGCGTGTCCAATCTGTACATTTCCTCCGGGTATCATTATGTTGGCTTCTTCGGCAGTGTCAATGGGGGCACCGTTCAGAATTTCGGGATCCGCAGCGGCAGTGTTACAGGCGGCAATAAATCTGCAGGTCTGACGGGCTATATTAACGGCACCATTTCCAACTGTTACAGCCGTGCTTCTGTCAGCGGAACCAGCTATGCTGCCGGTCTGGCAGGAATGAGCGCCAAGAGTCAGATCACCAACAGCTATGCCGTGGCTACTGTTACAGCCACAGGAGGTGCAGGAGGACTTGTTGGCTACTATGCCAGCTCCGGTAAGAATTCCTCCATCACGAACTGCTATGCCGCCTGCACCCTGTCCGGACGGTCTTCCGGCGGTCTGGTCTGCACCATCAACAGCGCCGTGACAGGCTTTACGATTACCAATTCCTATGCCCTAAGCGGTCCCTCTCTCGTCAGCTCCACCGAGGGTTACAGCCTCAGTAACAGCTCAAGCCAATCCGCAGCCAACCTGAAGGCCAAGGTCACCGCTTTGGGGACAGCCTACACCTATGATACCAACCCGCAGTGTAACAGTGGCTATCCCATCCATGCCGCTTCTGTCTACGGCATCGGCAGTGTATCTACACTGACTCCCGACAGTAACGGCATCTATCAGCTCAACTCTGAGGAAGACCTCCGTACACTTGCTTATATGGTCAATGTCCTCGGAGACAGCTTCAGCGGCAAAACCTTGTGCTTGAATACGGACATTGATCTGGAGTACAGACAGTGGGTTCCCATCGGAGGCAATGCTCGTGATGACAGTGCATCGTACAATGTATTCTCAGGTACTCTGGAAGGAAATGGACATTGTATCCGTAATCTCTGCGTCGTTGGGAACCACAAATATGTGGGGCTCTTTGGAGCACTTGGGGGTGCAAGGATCCGAGACCTAGGCATAGAAAGCGGCGTTGTTATGGGAGCGTCAAGGGCTGCAGGTCTCTCCGGCTACATCCGTAGCGGTACGGTAATAGAGAATTGCTACAATAAGGCAAATGTCAGCGGTGATTCCGCTGTAGGCGGCATCGCAGGCATGGTCAGCGGTACGGATTGTCGGATCCTGAACTGCTACAATATAGGCTCTGTCAGTGCCAACGCAAGCTATGCCGGTATTGCAGGCTATTTTTCCAGTGCTGCCCAAAGCTGTCTCATAGAGAATTCCTACCATGCAGGCACTTGTCCCGTGGGTATTGTGGGCAACGCCAACAGTGCTGCAACGGGAAGCGTGAGCAATTGCTACAGCCTCAACACAGCAGAATTGGTGGCAGGCTCCGGCACGCTGCCTGTTACGGACTCCAAGGTCTGCTCCGCTACAGATCTACGGGGCAGTGCAGAGCTCTTGGGCTCTGCCTATGCAGAGGACTACTTTACACGGAACCGTATGTACCCCGTCCTGACTTGGGAAAATGGCGACCGTCCAACAGCCCTGCCTAAAGAGAATGGAGTTTATCAGATCGGTACCGCCGATGAGCTTCACCTTTTATCCTACATGGTTCGTAAAGGCAACACCTTCCAAGGTGAGACCGTCGAGCTGAGGGCTGACATTGATTTGAAAAACGAGCTCTGGCTCCCCATCGGAGGCCTCGATGAGGATAAGGAGCATCTCTTTAAAGGTACCTTCGATGGCAAGGGGCACAGGATCTACAATCTGAACGCCATAGAGCTGAACCTGGGCAATGCCGCCCTCTTCGGCATCGTAGATTCCGGTCGGATTCAAAATCTCGGAATTGAAAGCGGAACTGTAGTCGGAAAGCTCCGCTGTGCCGGTCTCTGTGCGCAGATCCGCTCCGGTACCGTCATCAGTGCCTGCTACAATAAGGCCCAGGTGTTCTCCACCTCCTATGGCGGAGCCATCGCCTCTATGATCAGCGGAAAGGATTGCCGTATCGAAAACTGCTACAATCTTGCCCCGGTGATTGGAAGAAAATTTAACAGCTCCATTGCCGGGTTGGTTGGCTTTATATCCAGCTCCGGCCATAACAGCACCTTGATCAACTGCTACAATGCAGGGAGCTATTACGGCTTTGTGGCAAATGTGAGCGAGGCTGTGACCGGTGCAAGGGTCATCAACTGTCACAGCCAAGGGTCTGTGTACTACTTCTATCTCCCTAACGGGATCACTGCCACAGACTGTACACAGGTTGGTGCTGAAGACCTTAGGGGCTACGCTCCTGTACTGGGAGAAGCCTTTGCAACCGCTCCGGAAGATGTCAACAGGGGATTCCCCGTCCTGGCCTGGGAGCTTTCTTCTGAGTCTGTGGAAAACTCCGCATTGAAGCTGAATCACAGCCTGAACCTGGCAAGTGATATTTCCGTGAACTTGGTCATTCCCAAGAGCACTCTGGCGGGCTTCGACATGGAAACGGTCTATGTGGAAAGCATCATTGACCGTTACACGGGCAACGAAAATACGGGTACCAGGACCCTGCGCATTGAGCCCGTAGAGAATGGAAATTATTACTACTTCACCGTGACGGGCCTGACAGCAATCCACATGAATGACCGCATCCGTTCCGTGCTTCACGGCACGAAGGACGGTCAGGCTTACTATTCTCCCGTGGACGACTACGCCGTTGCGGATTATGCCTATGCGGTACTCAATATGAGCAGTGCGGAGGAAACTATGAAAACTCTATGCGCTGACCTGCTTCGCTACGGTGCCAAAGCTCAAATCTACAAGAATTACCGCACGGATCACTTGGCAGATGCGAAAATGACCGATGCACACAAGGCATATCTTTCCGATATGGAAGCCGTGGCCTTCGGTAACAACAATCAGATTTTGAAGGATGTGGAAAACGCGCCCATCACTTGGGCAGGCAAGACCCTGAACTTGGAGTCCAAGGTTGCACTGAAATTCGTATTTAATCCTGTCAACTATGCGGGAGAAGTTTCGGATTTGAGCCTCCGTGTGAGCTATCAGGATATCAATGGCAACGCCAAGCAGTTTACCATTGAGACTGCGGAGCTGTACAGCGAGGCATTGGGTTACTATGTCTTTACTGTAGATACTTTGTTGGCTGCAGAGCTGAGAGCGACACTGTCCGTACAAATCTACGCGAGCGATACTCCT
>JAZOAV010000046.1:0-10903 GCA_045595645.1 Faecousia sp. | reverse complement strand
CTATTCCTCTATGCCTTTGGGCGAAGTCAACGATACTTGGACCATTTCCGCTGCTCCCACCACTGAGAACGCATTTTTCATCATGAATGTTGGTCGTCAGCTCTACATGGAGTGGTATGCAGAAAAGCAGTATTGGTCCGGCTACGGCAATACCTCCAACGAGGCACTCTTTGCCCATCAGTTCTATGTCCTGACCGAGGATGAACCCACTCCTCCTCAGCCTCATGAGCATACTTGGGGTGCAGGCACTGTGACTACTGAGCCCACCTGCACCGAGACCGGCGTTATGACCTTTGCTTGCAGCTCCTGCGGCGAGACCATGACTAAGAGCGTTCCCGCTACCGGCCACAGCTTTGACGAAGGCACTGTGACCACCGAGCCCACCTGCACCGAGGCCGGTGAGAAGACCCTCACCTGCGGCACCTGCGGCGAGACCAAGACCGAAAGCGTTCCCGCTACCGGCCACAACTTCGTTGATGGTAGCTGCTCCGTTTGCGGCGAACCTATACCCGAACCCGGTAACTATGTTGTTGCAACCGACGTCAATGTTGGCGATAAGATCGTCATTGTTGCTGCGCACGAAGGCAACTACTATGCTGTTGCAAACGACGGCGCAACTGTAAAGAATGCTCTCAATGCTGCAACCGTCAGCCTGAAGGACGGCACTCTGGATGTCGGCACTGCTGATGTTGTTTGGGAAGTTTGCGCAGGTGCTACCGAAGGTACTTTCGTTCTGAAGTCCTCTGATGGAAATTTCATTTCTTGGACTAGCAGCACCGGCGTGTACCTGGAGGAAGTAGGTTCCGATTGGATCATTACCTGCGGCGAAGGCACCTCTACTGTGAATGCTGCGGGCGATGCAACTCGCTTTATCGTCTTCAGAAATAATTCAGGTGTTCCTCAGTTCCGTTGCTATAAGGACTCGAACACCTCTGCTGAGTACTCCTACATCATCACCATCTACAAGCAGGTTTGATGCTTCTGAATAAAAAGCGATAAAAGGCTTTTACGTTGTGCATAGAAGCGCAACATCATGCAACTAAAAAATTTGGACACCACAGAAATGTGGTGTCCATTTTTTTATCTGTCGTTGTGTTTAAAGATCAGGATTTGTCGCATTGACCATGTGTGCGGTCATGCTGCTACCGTTTGCACTGTTTGCCGACCCGTAAAAAACATCCTATGCCGTGCGACATAGGATGTTTTTTGGTGAGGCCTTTCGGCGTCATGGCTTCGTGCTGGGAAGCTTCAATACAGCAGTGTTCGGTCTCCCCAAAAATTTCTACCGACACCGATGACCACATAACAAACTGCAATGGCAATGATCACTCTGTAATCCGTCATCTTCCTATGTATCTTTTTTGCAAATCTCAGGTCAAGGACATAATCCAAATTCCAGAGGAAGACCAGTACGATCAGATAGATTATGACACAGAAAACCACGGGATGATAGGAAAAAGACTGCCGGAACCGACCGGAAACAAAGTTGAGTACACTTCTCGTCCCGCCACAGGCCGGACAAATTATGCCTTTTTGAAGGAATGTACATTCCTCGGGAGATTCTAACATAAAGCGTAAAATCTCAGCCAGCTTCCACGCAAAAATCAGCAGGAAGCCATCCAAAGCCAGTACCCAGAGCCGCAGTTTGTTTGCAGCGAGGCGCATGAATTAGATGAGTCCGAGGTCGGCCAAAAATGCAGCCAAAACCGTTGCGCCGAGGATCGCAAAACCAATGGCGATGATGGAGCATACGATACCGGCAGTAGCCATGCCGTTGGACATACCGGCCTTCTTTGCAGTGTTCTTGCCAACAAAGCCAAGAATCAGACCGACGATAGCGCAGGGGATGGAAACATACATGTAGCAGAACAGCACCAAAGAGATGATGCCCAACACCATTGCGGCAACGCCCATGCCCTTACCGGGGACCTTGGGCTGCTGCTGGGGTTGATACTGGGGCTGGTACTGGGGCTGGGGCTGTGCGGGCTGCATGGAAGCTCCGCAGTTGTTGCAGAATGTGGCATTATCAGGGCACTGATTTCCGCAATTTCTACATACCATAATATTTACCTCCTTAAAATTCATGGTACCAATATATTATCATGGATCATATAAAAATGCAAGGTTATTTTGCGAAAATATGTCTAAATTGTGTATTTAATGTAAACAAAGCGGATGCGCCGAAAAGTAGTTTCCGGTGTTAGATTTTCAGCATTGTATTTCCGACAAAAACATGGTATAGTGTAGAGGATCTTCAAAATGCAGACAGATTTACGGAGGTACTTTATGGCACTGATTGTACTGAATTTTTACAGCGAAGCCTTGGGAATGCAGACCGAGGCATTGGTTCTCATGCCCCAAAAGGGGAATTACGGCGAAATTGGAGCAAATAACAAGACACAGGCAGGGCCTTATAAGTGTCTGTATCTGCTCCACGGTCTGACCGACGACCATACCATCTGGCTCCGCCGAACCAGCATTGAACGCTATGCCTCGTCTTATGGCCTCTGCATCGTCATGCCTAAGGCAGACAGAAGCTTTTATTCGGATATGAAGTACGGCATGGCCTATTATACCCACATCGCCAAGGAGCTTCCTGCTATCATCCACGAATATTTCAACATTTCCCCCAAGCAGGAGGATAATTTTATCGCCGGACTTTCCATGGGCGGTTATGGCGCACTGAAAGTCGGTCTGCGGGAGTGCGGCTCTTTTGCCGCCTGCGCGGGCATTTCTCCCTGTGCTGATGTCAAGTCCCTGCCTCAGTTCAGCAATGTGTTCCGTCCCATTTGGGGGGATGACATCGAGATTCCCGATGAGGACGACTTGCTCTATCTCTGTGAGGCCAACAAGAACGAGCCCAACCGTCCCCGTGTCTACATCGGCATAGGAACGGAGGACTATCTGTATCAAAATACCCAAACTCTGCGCAAAAAGTTGGAAGAATGTAACTACGATTTCACCTATCGGGAATCCTCCGGCACCCACTGCTGGGACTTCTGGGACGAATATATCCAATATATCCTGAAGTGGATGCTTGGCGAATGACCGAGATGGTTTGCGAAGGGTGCAAACCTTTGCGCGTTCTTTGAACATAGTAACAGACAGCGCAGGGAACGATCTGTGTGCAGAAAGAGAAACTACATATAATAACTCCAGCTATGCAAAGGAGAGAGTTTAGATGATATGGCTTATAGATTATACACATTACCATAAAAGGATCGATCCTCGTCTTAGGAAAGCGAAGATCGACTATTTCCGCATAAAAAGCTATCATCGCTATCGTGTGATCGGGCAGACGGCTCCCGTTCAAACTGCAGTGTTTTCCACCGGACTTCTCAGAATCGCAACATTACTATCTCACAATCATCATGCCGTGAGATATTTGCATGCTGATATGCTCGAAGAACGATTGCTTGGGGACGAGGCTGTTCCCGATAAGGTGGCATTTTCCTGTGTCTGTCCTACGGTGCCCGGCTGTGCCGATTTGGCGAGCAGGATCAAAGCAAAGAATCCCCATGCGAAGTGCTACATTGGAGGGCCCCATATCAATATGGCTGCCAAGGAAACCAAGGAGCGTTTCCCTGTGTTTGATGTCTTGATTGAGGGCTATGAGCGGGACGCGGCGGAGATCTTAGCCGAAGCCCCATTAGAAAGGGAACCGTCCCATTATGTGGATTATTCCATTTTGCCATATCCCTTGCACCATTATGCGATCAACACCTTTACAACCATGGGCTGCCCCTTCCGTTGCAGCTACTGTGTTGATGGCAGAGCGCCTTTCTTTACCGCAAGTGAAGATGGGCAGATCTCTGAGATGATGAAGCTGCTTCCTCCCCGAACCTTAGTGCATTTCTTTGACAGCGTTCTGGGACACTCCACCGAAGGGATCAAAAGGCTCTGCAACAGGCTGAAGGCTTTAAAGCACCCCTTTTTATTTAGCTGCGACATGCGTGCAGAGCTCTTGACTCCTGAGATCGTACATCTGTTGGAGGAGGCGGGCTTCGTTGAGATCCGCATGGGGATGGAGAGTGTGGATGACAGTCTGCTGCAAAAAAACGGACGCACTTTGATGTTCCAAACCTTCATGGACAAGCTGAGAATGGTTCGCAGAGAGTCTAAGCTATACATCACCCTTTATACGATCACCGGACTGCCCGGCACCACGCGGCAGGTGCAGGAGCGAACGCTTATAGGGTGTCATCAGCTATTCCGGGAAAAGCTGGTGGATGAAATCAAAAATGCCCTGTATGTCCCTTACCCTATGGTTGGAACAGATTATAAAGACCGCGGTGTGGAAATATTGAACGACGACTGGGCACAGTACGATCGGCAGAGCTATCCTGTGTTCCGCACCCGTGAAATGGATCAGAAACAGCTCTTTGAGTTGTATATTGAAACTGCGGAGAGGATCAATCAAAGCTGGCTGGAGGGCCTCGGCTTTTCGTCCATTGAGGATGTTCCTCTTGTGGATGGTTATTATTCTGAATATGTAGAAGAAAATTATGGAGCACTGAGTAGAGAAAGAGAGGCGCAAGCATGAAGACATTTATTTGTTACAGAGGCAACAGCGTGGATAACGGCATCGGAAGAAAGATCGGAGAGCAACTGGTAAAGCTTCTCCCCAAAGAGCTCTTTGGGGAGGTATATTACTCCCCTGAAATGCCCGACGGGAATTTCTTTACGACGGCTCGAGAGTTTATTTCCAAGGCGGATAACTTCTTTGTAATCTTGACGCCAAACTTCTTTCGCGATTTTTTAATAGACGGAAAGATCAATGCAGAGTCTGTGACCTATCACGAGATTAAGACTGCCCTTGAAAATCCGAAATGTACTTTTCGGCAAATCCGTGTGTATGGATTTGATTGGAAGAATGAAGGATACAAGAGCTTGTTCCAATCCATATACCCCGGCTACGAGGTTGAAAGACTGTGGAACAGAATCGGAATCGAATTATACGGGAATGAAATTACGCAGAAGGATGTGGCTCCTTTTATAAAGGCTGTGAAAAAGCAGCAAAGTGAGCGACATATTGACACAAAGAGTATTTTGGAGGATTATCTGTATTGCTGTTACAGCATTTTTGATAAATCCATCTGTTTGGATAAGGATTCCATCCTGACGGATGCGTATTGGTTCGTGCGCCGAAATCCTAAGGGGGATCCCTATATTCCCGGTGCGTTTTTAGAGGAATATAACAGCGTTTCAAAAGCGTGTGGACTTCCCGATACCGATTTTTATTATTGGCCCGTAGATCTGAGCCATGAAAATCGAAAAGAGATCAGCATTTGTGCGATTTGTTTTGGTACGCTGATCATGTATCATTGGCTGCATAAAGAAGAATTGCCAAGACGCGAGGGGTTAAGTGCGAGGGAAATTCAGGACATGAAGGACACGGTGGAAGGAGCCTTGAATCTTCTGATCATGCTGCGGGATCCGTTGGAAGGATACTGGCCGGCGACTTGGCGCTTTACCGGTAACAGCGTCAACGGCACCATCAATCAGACGACCCTAAGTCTATCGACACTGCTTTCCTGTGACTTTTTGTCAGAAACATTGGATGAAAATGTGTTCTGGGCGAGGTATTCTTACATCAATAAAAGCATTGATTGGCTTCTAAAAGCGGCCATAACCGTAGGAAAATTCAGAAAAACCACTTGTTGGGGACATATGTTTGGGAACAAGGAGGGGGCGGTTCTGCCCACGGCATATGCTGTAGATACTCTTTTGAAGTTTAAACGGGAAATTGAGTCCTGGCTGACCAGACTTGAAAAAGAGGATGCCCTGTATCAACACATTTCCGAAAGATGCGAGGAGATCGTTACCATTATACGGCAGGCGGCAAATTATTTCTACCTTGTTTACACGCCCGGCCCCGGAAGACCTCAGGAGCATGGCTCTACAACGCGGAAGGCTTTGGTTTACAAAACCCTGAAAAGTGTGATTCCTGTTTTGAGGAAGGAAACAGAGGATACACTTCTTTCCGGCATAAAGACGATAGCGCAGAATATCTATGAAGAGCTTTCTGCGTGTACGATCGAAGAGATCTTTAGCGAGGATGAGCATGAAATTTATGAGAATTTCTCTTATACGGACGGGAAGGTGAGTTCCGGACACAGCGGTGATTTCTTCCATCCCAGCGCGGGAGAGAATTTTGAGCTGTGTCGGGAGATGATATTTTTGAATGCCCTGATCCATGGCCTTTCTCAGCAAGAGAATAAGGGCGATATTACAGAGTTGGTTTTGGAAGCATTTGAACGATATCAGGACAGAAATGTGGAGAGTGTGGGCCTGGAGCGGATGGTGAAGGGGCACAACTTGAAAGCACTTCCATACCCCATTTTTGCAATGTACTACTACCATATGGTTCTGGAAAATCTGTACAAGCTTGCCAATGAGATCGAGCCGGAGGTATAAATGAAAGAGAAGGGAAGATTAAAGGCTCTGTGCTGGAATATAGGAAGTGTTCTGAACCATTTGGAGGAGAACTTTCTTGTTGTAAAAAAACACCTTTCCAATGTGAATCCGGACATAGCTTGCTTTCAGGAATTCCCCAAGGACGAGGGATTGATAGGACAGATTATGGAGTACGGACAGTTTGCGCACTATGTGTATTACACTTTTTCGGATAGCCATGTGGCTCAAGGGTGGCAAATGGGCTCCTGTGTGTTTTCCAAATATCCCCTAAAGCTTTTGGATACCCTGCAATTACCTACACCCTCTGTACGGGTCTTCTATGAAGGAAAAGAGGAATTCTTCCACAGGAAGTATTTCCTGCGAATGGGTCTTTCTGTTGAGGACTCCCGATTGGAGCTTTACACCGGACATAGTTTTCCGTTCTATCGGTATGGGTTGGAGGCCAAAGCCTTTTCCTCCGTATTTCAGGGAATTGATACATGGATCCGCAACAGTGTGGAAAGTCCGTATATCATTTGTGCCGACTTTAATTGTGCAGAGGCGATTCGATATATGCCTTTTGTTCAGGAAAGCCATTTTGATTGCTTTGAAGGGGAGGCTACACGGCCTTCCGGTAGAAAAACCGATTCCATTATTCTCCCCCGTGGGGATACAGTAACGAATAAATGGAATGTGCCCACAGGCTTCGATCACAATATGATTGCGGCGGAATTATTTCTAAGAAGCCTCCATTAAAAGTTGTCTACTTTTAATGGAATAATAGTATGAGAACGCATAAAGGGTTGCGTTGGGGCTCTGCACATGGGGCAAAACACACAAGACGAGGGACGGTTTGCACAGGATGCAAGCCGTCCTTTTTTGCGTTGCGCATTCTAATAGAAATAGAATTCGGTTCTGCACAAAGGTGTATCAAGGATGCCGCGCGCTACGGAATGGCATGAAGTTTTAGCGTCAACAAGATACTACGGATTCTATTGTAATTTTTCCTGCTTCTCCTATTGTTTTCCAGCAAAATCCATGGTAAAATGAAAGAAATACAACAAAAGGAGGAACTTCTATGACGAAACAAAAACAACTGATTATGCGTCTGAGTATTTTGGTGCTTGTGGTATGTATGTTGCTGCCCCTTCTTCCCAAGGGACAGGCGGCCTCCCTTTACACGGTGGAAACCACATCTTCCAAGGTTTTGGCCCCCGGAATCACCCAGAAGATCCACACCGCCTCTTACGGAGACGGTACCGCCAATGTCAAATACTATGTGGCAACGGCGGACATTACCCGCAGTGATGTCATGGTGCTCAACGGCTACAAGGACAACAATCCCAAGTACGGTGCTTGTAATTCTGTGACCGTTGACCAGCAGATCATTGCCTCCGACAAGGCTCATCAGGATCCCACCAGCCCCAGCTACATTGAAAACTACCGTGTGGTTGCGGGCTGTAACGGCGGATTTTTCAACATTCCCAGCATTTCCGGCATTCCGAACTATATGGGCGCACACATTATGGAGGGTGTCCAGTATTGGGAATATGACGGCAGACCCTTTATGGCCATTTTGAAGGACGGAACTGCTGTTGTGGGTGCCGGCACCTCCGATTGGAACAAGTATCGGGAGCACATGCAGGAAGCCATCAGCGGCAATGTGCTTTTGGTCAAGGCGGGTAAGAATAATACCGGCAATGTGGACGAGGACAAGGCCTTTGTCGGTCAGGAGTCGGGCAAGTTGGGTACAGGTCGGCATCCCCGCACCTGTTGCGGCGTGACCAAGGACGGCAAGGTCGTTATGATGGTCATTGACGCACAGACCACGGGTTCTGCCAGTGTCCGCGGCGGTGCAACGCTGAACGAAGCCGCGCAGATGCTTATTGATGCGGGTTGTTACTATGCTATCAACATGGACGGCGGCGGCTCCAGCACCTATTTGACCAAGGAAGAAGGCGCAACCACTCCTACTCTGGTCAATGTCCCCTCCGGCGGCAGTATGCGTGCCATTTGCGGCTCTTTGCTCTTTGCTTCTACCGCACCCCAGGATTATCTGTCCTTTGAATTTGACGGCACCGGCTCTCAGGATTACATGCGCAAGCAGTACGCAAGACGGAATTATGACCTTGCCAACTACTGGGCAACAGGTCTTGCCGGCTCGCTGACCCTCAAAAACTACGCTGTGGAGATGGATAACACCGCAGGTACCATGTCTATCAACCTGAACGATCGTAATGGCAACGGTCATTCCACCTATTTTGCCATCGGCGCGAAGGACGGAACCTTTGACGATGCGGAGCTAACTACCTCCACCGCAATTACCTTTGACCCATCCAATGTGGAGGTTTTCCGTATTCGACTAAAATTGAAAGATGCCAAACGGTACAGCTCCACAAATACGCCCTTTTTCGGCCTCAGCTATCTGCCCTCGGATACCCGAACATGGACGGGATTTAATATTAAAGCCAATATTGCCGACGAATATCTGGACGGCGGGGCGAAAGAAGAACAATATGTAACCCTGGAGGTTGATCTGTCGAATAATGCCATTCGGGATTGCACAAAATTGGTCAGTCTGCGCTTCCAGATTGGCTATCTGTTGAAGGGCACGGCGACCATTGATTATATGTACTTAGGGCCTAAGTCCGGCGACAGGCTCCAATTTGGCTTCTCTGAGTATGGCACGAATCCCAACGCCTTCAACGACCCCGCCTACGGCCACCTGAACTTTGACAAGGAAGGCCACTGGTTTAAGGGCAACGAGCTTTCCTCCTATGACATCAATCACGGCGCGCTCACCATGAAGGTAGACGATTCTCCTGCCAACCTTCATAATGCCTATGTGGAGACCTCTATGTTAAGCACCAAGTCGGTGCATCCTCTCCACTACACACCCAAGGCAGGAGATGTTCTCGTGGTGCGCTACAGGGTGGTGAGTTATGATTCGGCGGCAAATGTTGCTCTTTACGGCGATGCGCAGAAGCCGACCATGACCATCTATGGCTACAATGATAGGCAAAATCTCTACAAAAACCCCAGTGCCCTGACCATAGACACCTCCCAAACGGGCTATGTAACAAAGGAATGGACGGTTCCCACGGAATGGACGACCTACGATATGTCGAAGCTCCGCTTGACCATGCGCTACTTTGTCAATTCCACGATACAGATCGACTATATCTATGTGGGGCCGAGAGCCGGTGCACCTAATAACAGCCAGCTCTATATCGGCTTCGATAACACGGAGGCAGATCGCAACCGCTATCAGAGTGTTACCTACGGCGGCATGAACATGGACAGAGCAGGAAGCTGGTCCGTGGGCAACGAATACAATCTGCCCGTGGTCTCCGGCGGTGCGATCAAGATGACCCCCAGTGCCACTTATACCGGCTACGGCTATATCCACTCCGGCGGAGCCACCGGTGCCTATCCGTTGTACTACAAGCCCAATGCGGGAGATTATATTCAGGTTCGCTTCAAAATCGAAAACGGCGTTGCCTCCAACAAGTACGCCAGCCAAACGGGAATCGGCAGATTTGCCTTCTTTTACGGCAATTCCACCATCGGTCTGCGCAACTCCTATGTGCATCACGATTTCACCGTTGCCGATGTAAGCGACAAGGGCTGGGTCATTTTCACCTACAAGCTCTCGGATATGAAGACCAACGGCACCAACATGACTGCCCTTTCCGAAGTGACCTCCATTTCTCCCTGCTTCAACTGGGTCATCCCCGCAACGGGAAAAACGCTGAACCTCTATATCGATTACATCTACATCGGGCCTCAGGGCTCCCTTCCCACGCCCAGATACACAGTCACCTTTAAGGGCGCGACAGGAGAAACTCTGGCAACACAGGTCGTTCACAAGGGTGAAACTGCCACCTACACGGGTGCCACTCCCACCAAGGCGGTTGACGGCACCAATCACTACACCTTCAAGGGCTGGGATAAGGTGCTGACCAATATCACAGCAAATACCACCATTACCGCTCAGTTTACCGCCACTGCCCACAGCTACACCTATGCCAAGGTGGACAATACTAACCACAAGGGAACTTGTTCCTGCGGCTACAGCAAGACCGTCGCTCACACATGGGACGGCGGCACCATCACCACTGCCGCAACCTGTACCGCAGCGGGTGTCAAGACCTATACCTGTACCGGCTGTAAGGCGACAAAGACGGAAAGCATCGCCAAAATTGCCCACAGCTACACCTATAAGGCAACCAAGAACCCCACCACAAGTGCAACAGGTGTGTTGACAGGCACTTGCTCCAAGTGCTCCGGCACTACCACGGTCACTTTGCCCAAGCTGAACACCACCGACTATACCAAAACAGTGACCAAGGCAGCAACCTGTACCGCAACAGGCACAGACAGCTATAAGTGGAAAACTACGACCTACGGCACTTTCACCTTTACGGCAACTACCGCCGCGTTGGGACACAGCTATACCACCAAGGTCACAGCTCCTACTTGTACGGCTCAGGGTTATACCACCCAT
>JAZOAV010000045.1:0-6329 GCA_045595645.1 Faecousia sp. | reverse complement strand
CCGTCTTTCTTTCGGCAGATGGTAAAAGCCGTGTAATCCTCACCGCCATAAGCCGCATCAATATGACATTCGCCCTGTTCGACCAAAGACGGGTCTGCTCCTATTTGCGGATTGTCGAAAATAACATCTTCAGCCGCAATGTGCCGCATCTCATA
Organism: Faecousia sp.; assembly: GCA_045595645.1. Classification (GTDB taxonomy): domain Bacteria; phylum Bacillota; class Clostridia; order Oscillospirales; family Oscillospiraceae; genus JAZOXB01. The sequence continues at coordinate 6,174 of JAZOAV010000045.1, read as the reverse complement.
GTTTGCCGCAAAGAGTGAAGCGGTCATTTTTTGACGGATTTCTGCTATTTCTGCATCGGACATCAAACCGGTGGAATAGCAGTCATAAACCTCTGGATTTGGCATAAGGGAAAAAGCATCGTCCCGGTGCCAGGGTGTGCCGGTGTTGAATATCCGTCCTCCACGGTTGATGATGTTCCGCAATTCTTGATAAATCAGTTTCGTGCGGTCACGCTCTGCCTTTGAAATTCGGTCTTGCACATTGACAATATCGTCTGTGAAAATGCGGTCAAAGTGTTTACCTGTCAGCGATCCACCCATACCCAAACCGACAAGCTGTGCCGTGCCTCGAATATCGGTGGACAGGTTAGTGCTGATTTCGTTTGCCGTTGCTGTGGTCAATTTCAAATCACAGCCATAAATGCACTGCACAAAATACCGCATCTGTTGGCTCTGCAAAATCTTTTTAACCTGTGAAATGACTTCCTTGATGTCATTGTCGGTCTTTCGCATAAAGAGGGTTTTGCAATTCGGCAGCAATACCACAATCAGCGACAGAGCGATGGAAACGCAAGTGGTCTTGTAAGAACCACGGTGAGCCTGTAGCGTCTTATCTTCCTTTCCCCTTATCATTTCCCTTATCCAGCCATTATGTAGCTCTGCGAGCCGTGTAAAGCCCAACAGGTGCCCCAGCTTGTAAGGGTTAGTCAGCAGAAAGTCAACCGCCTGTTGCCGTGTCATCATCGGTCAGCACCATCGCCTCCACTTCCGCAATCACTGACGGCTCAACATCTGCGATCATAACCTTGTCAACAGGCTTTTCGCCAATCGTATCACGGATGACCTCAAAAGCCTTTGTGTCGCCACTCATTGCCTTTTCAATCAATGCGAGGGTCACGGATTGCTGTGTTTCACCCTCGGAAAGCATCAAAAGCAATTCTTCTTTAAGTGTCTTTCTTTTTCGTCTTGCCTCGCCACTTGCTTTTCCACCGGCAGAGGCTATGGCTCGTTGTTCTTCCGTTGTTCGGTCAGCCAAAGATACCAAATTTTCAGCATTTGCCAAAACCTCACCTCCAAACAGAAAAATAATTCAATTACGGAATATACCAACCTACAAGATGGTTTTCTTCATAAACCAGCCGAATTCCATCAAATTCCAAGTAATACTTGTTTTCGGAAACAACAATCTTTTTCGTTTTCATATTTTGCCTCCAAACAGAAAAATAGTGCATACAGACAGTTTCCCATCTATATACACTATTTTATCAATTATCGAATTATTTGTCAATTACCAGCAACCGTCTACCTTGAGTTGATACATTTTTGAGTGTTTCTTTCTTTCCTCGTTTATGATTTCAACCTTTTTCTTCCAATTATCGTATTTTTCACACACTCCATGACAATTTTTTCGCCTTTCGCTGCAATCTTTGCACGGGGAAAACTCTCTAATAACAGAATACGGATTATTCATCTTTTTTACCAATCCGGGAAGGAATATCCATCAAGTCCGGCCTTTTTTCCTCGTTCCATGCAAGTCCGCACAAATTCCAAATGGCGGCGATCAGGTGATCTTCATCCGTCCACCCATCCATGTATTTGACCAAATGACGCATCGCGCTGTCTGCAAAACTGTGACAAGGGATCCCCTTTTCCCAATTCCTATCGCCATACTTTTTGCATCCGTTTTCGTAATGCTTTGCAAGTCGCATCAACACACACATAGGCAATAGGTCAAACCGTCCTTTTCCATCGTGCATATCTCTTACCGCAGTTGGGTTTCCATTAGAATCATAAAACTGCGTTCTTTCGCCGCCGTCTTTAATGGTTGCCATAAAATACCTCATTATACGCATCGTATCTTTCTTGAATGTTTGTGCTTGCCAGTTTGGGATGTTTTGCAACCATAGCCGCATACCAGCCACAGCCGTTCATCTCCGGGCAGCCACAGCGATAAACACAGTTCGGCACAAGCGCATCCGCCCATTCCGGCTCAACTTCGCGCAACACTCTCTTGAAATCTTCCGCATATTCTCTGGTTTCGGGGCTTGCCGTGTAACATAGCCGCTTGCGCCAAGTGTCGATTGTGTGCTGAATGTTAGGATCCCCGATAAAGTCAACGGGCGCATCCTGCGGCGCCTTTTCACGGTCATACCTGCTCTGTCTATCGTTTCTCTGCGAGTCCGTTCTGCTCTCCCAATGGTGCGTCTTCCAATGCATAGCCACCCAATATTTGATGTTTTTCCATGAAAATTTCACGGTCATCGCGCGGATTGGACTGTGCTCTGAAATAAGGATTTTTTTCTTAAATTCCGTTGACGGCTGTTTTGCTATCGGCGTTTTTTTAACGGTCGCGCGGCAATCGTTCAAAACTTCGTTCCAGTCGCCCTTAATTTTCAAGATTTCAGTTTTCATTTTTCCTCCTTACCACGGTAAGCTGACATCATATTCTTTCACTACAACGTGTTCAATATCTTTCCAAGTTACATAACCCTGAGATATGCTTTCCGCGTAATAATTTATTTCGTTTGCTAACGTTTGTATGTCCTCATATGGCGCATCGTGCTTTTCGATCAGAATATAAAGCATCAAATAAACAATCTTTTTTATCGCGCTATTGGTCGCTTCATTCTTCGCCCGAATTATATCAGCCTGTGTCGCCGGTCTGTTCCTCGGATTGATTTTTCTCTTTGACATATCGATCACCAAGTCAAATGATTTTTCTTTTGCTGAAAAACAACGGTGCCGCAAAAAGCGTCATTACAACAGTCGCGGTGAAATCGCGCGCCCAAATTATACAAGGAATCGTTATCAGAACCATAAACACGGCCAAGATTTTCTGCTTATACATCTTTTTCGCCCCAATCAATTCTAACATTGTAAATCGCTTCAAAAAGCGCGTCTGCGTTTTTCAAATTCCTGTTTTTGGAATATTCGCTTGACGCATATTCGCATTTTTTGAACATTTCCTGCTGTTTTCGGCAAAGTTCGATTTCAAATTTCCTTTGCGTTTTTTCCTTGTTGTACTGATATAACAACTTCCCTTTTTCTTCCTTTGCCTGTTCTCGCTTGATATAACCAGAATAATACCGCTTGTACAGCCAAGACATAGCCTGAAACATTTTTTGATCTGTTAAATCAAGGCCGGACGGCATCGGCTCTCCCCGCATTGCCTCACGTTCAAACTCAAACTCAATCATCTTCCGCGCCGCCTAAATGTCTGGGTTTTCCAATTTTCTATCCAGCGGCCAAAAAAGAAAGAAGAAACAACAAGGAAAACAACACCAACCAAGAGCGAAAACCACATCACAATCAGCTCGAAAAATCCAAGCGAGACGATCACAATCGAAAAAACGAAATAAATTATTGCGCGATCTCGCAGCAGGGAAATCTTCCTGTTTCTCTTTTCTATCCTTTCGGCCATTATGTGCATTTGCCGCTCAGGGTCATTCACGATTCGTTCCACATCGTCATTGTAAATCTTGTTTTCCATAATAATTGCCTCCAAAATTATTTTAGATTTTGTATTCTTCACCCGTGATAGCCTTGTACCCCTCACAGAGCCGTTGCCATTCTTCATCGGTGATACGGGACTTGCCGATACCAAAGAAATGCTTTTCGTAAAGATTTGCCATACAAACACGGAGATATTCTTTGTTGTGCCAACCCTCAAAAACGGGTGTGTCAAGTAAACCAACGACATCCTCGCAAAAAAACACCCACTCTTTGCCGTATTTGGGGTTTATAGGCGTTCCATATCTTTCTTTGTAGATAAATGAATACTTTAAGAAATAATTTGTTAATTGCCATTTCGGATATTCCATAACCCGATTGATCAGCAGATGGTTTGTGTTACCACCATCTCGCCAATCACGCATTATCGCAACCAGTTCCCTTAACTGCCCTTTGAATTGTGCATTGGGCAAGTATGGCAACAGCCGATAATCCCAAATACGCATCTTTTTGCCTCCTCCTTTATTTGTGTTAATCCTTCATAAATTTGTTTATCATCCAAAACATCGCAAAAGCAAAACCAACAAGAGCCAATAACATCAAAATTCCACAAATGGCTTCATCGAACATTTCATTTTCCTCCTTTATCTGTGGGCGGTTGTTAGCCGCCCTTAGATGCCGATTTCGACATATTCCGCAATGCCGTCTTCGTGTGCGATTCTGTAAATTGCTTTTCCAAGGCTCCAATCGAAGCCGTAAAGTCGAGCGAATTTCCCATTGATTGTGATTTCCCGGTCGATGTTTTTCATGGTGTGTACCTCCTTGTTTTTGGGTTTGTCTCGCCTGTGAGTATATATTACCACACCCCTGCTTATTTGTCAACAACTTTTTTATAATTTTTTATAACTTTTTATTCCGCAGGCTGTTTGAGCCATTTCAAATAGTGGTTTTTACAAATTCTTTCGATTGAGTTGTTTCTTTTGCAATTATCCAAATCACCGCAAATCAAACTGCACGACTTGCCGTTATCTACAATGCCGTCGAACAGTTCTGCCAACTCCTCATCGCTCATCGCCCGGATGCGGTCGGCGTTGGTCATGGGCTTTCTTTTTCTTGGGCCTGGGCAATCGTCCATTTCAAGCCAATCGGGTTTGCAATGAACACAAACGCACTTCCCGCAATCTTGACAAATAACGCCTAAATGGAATCCGTTCTCATATGCAAATTCATCTGGTTTACCGTCTTCATCTAAAAACCAGTTGTGCTTCATAATCATTCTCCTTTCGGCGGTTGGGGCATCGATTGCCAGCAAATAACTGTTTCTTCGTTCAGCTTATTGTTATCCCATTTCCCATCATATGTGCGTATTGAAATAACCCGTCTGCTTCCGTCTTTCTTTTCAACGCAAGCAAGAACATCATAAGAACATTTGCGGAATAGTCCAGGTTGCCAGCTTTTTGTTCTATAAAGCTTTGCCCAAATACTGTCGTGTTCTTCAGGCGGTTCACTTGCAGGAATCCACTCCTGCACCGTTACGCCCCATTCGACCAATGAGCCTACCAAGCTTTCAAAACGGCATTCAATATAATCACCTTTTTTATACCCGTCCAACAACTCAACCAACTTTTCCCTAACATCCATTGTTATGCCTCCTGATCTATAAAATCGTCGTTGTGTGTTAATGCACACTTGTTACACACAAGTATGTGCATATATCTGTTTTCAGACAACGGATTTGTGTTGACCATCTTTGCCGTGTATTTTACAGATTTGTTTGTACGGCAAAACCAACACCGATTATATTCGTTCCGCTCAGATAGTGGTATGATTTTCATTCTTCCTTTGCCTCCATTTCATTTTTTGGGGTGGTTATAAACTTGTGATGTACTTTTCAAATTCTTGCTCCGTGTAAACATTGCCTACAATCGTTTTACATTCCCGATATGTAGCAAGAACACGAACAAAGCCTTTCTTTGCCGGTTTCTTTTCATAAACGGGATAGCCGTATTGTTCACCTATCTGTTCGCCACGGCGATACGGATCAATGTAAATCCATAATTCATAGCCAGCTTCACCGTCGAAGTCATTGTAATTCTTGAATAGGTTTGTTGCCCGTTTCCAGTAAAACCGGCGCATTCTGGGTTTTCCATCGTATTGTTTTGGTGCTATGGAAAAGTCCCTTTTAGAGAAATCAAATACCCATACTGGACGGGGAGTGTCATTGAACGCAGACCGCACACTATAATCCCACGATCTACCGATAAATTCTTTCCAATTCATCGGTGAGTGCTGAAATTCGATAATCCGTCCTTCGTCCGTCAGCACATCAAATATATGTCGGTATGTTGCGGTCTTTTCGTAGACCTCCCTGTTCTTTTCCGGGAATAGTTCCTGCATCGCTCTGTGCCATTCGCCCTTGTGGTCGTAGTAGTCCACACAATCAGCAAGCGACTTGTGGGCAAAGTGCCAAATCATAACATCGCCCTTTTTCTGTATGACTTCCGAACCGCAGCAAGGGCATTTATACAACTTTCCTTTGGTTGAATTGTTTATGGATGTCCGAATACCATTTTCATCAACAGCAAATTGCATATATCATCCTCCTTTGTTCCCTAAAAGTGTTCCCGTTCCCCATATTTTGAATATATACACGGGGAGAAATATATAACACTATTTCTGCGTGTTCGTGTGTTGTGTTTCTCCCTATATATAAGCGTGTAAAATTTGCGTGGAACAATGGGGAAC
>JAZOAV010000044.1:0-4921 GCA_045595645.1 Faecousia sp. | reverse complement strand
GCATTGCAAAGACCGCAATGGCTGCCTTCGGTCTTGCCCGCAGTGGTGCAGGTGGCGGCTACCGCCTTGTCGGTGACAGCCTGATGATTTTCGGTGGTCGCAGCTCCGCAGAGAGAGCAGCTTCCCTTATGCGTGCCGTCGCCGTTGTCTTGATAGATGAACGCATGCTGCAAGCAAATGAAGGGCAGACCGTTGTTAATGGCATCATTGCGCACCCAAAGGCTGAGCAGGCGGTTCAGTTTGTCGGGAACATCTGTTGCTTTCAGATTGCTCACAGTGGAGCCCGCGCCGGAAAGTCCGCTGTTGCTGGGATAATAGCAGAAACTAACCTTGCCGCGGTTATATTTCGTAGTAATGGCATTGGCAAAAACGCCGGTGGCGGTGCTGCTGTACTGACTGTAGGAGTTGAGAATATGTCCGTTATTTTCTGCGGCAATCCCTGCACTGCCGGCGTTGCTGGTGATTTTTCCTGTGTAGGCACAGCTCAAAATCACGCCGTTGTTCTCGCCGGCAATGCCGCCGTGGGAGTTGCCACCGATGCGAATGGTGCCGTGTAAGCCGTAGTGGTCAGAGACAGCCCCTCCGTTGATCTTGTCCAAGGCGACCTTGTAGCTTGTTACATCCACATTGTTGCTGACGAACATATAGTCAATCAGGCTGGTGGGACTTGCGTTATAGGCGCTGAAGGTGTTCTGATTCACAGGAGTACCCAAAGAGACTGCCGCATAGCGAGCCTCTGTCAGTTGGGTGCTGAGGTCCTTGATGAGAGTGGTGCTGGGCTTCACATTGAAGTCGCCGGTGAGATGGAAATAAATCTCCTTATGCCCCTGTGCGGCATATTTTGCCTTTAGAGCATTCATTCGCTCCATAATCAGCTTGATGCCGTTGACACGGGATGCCTCTACCTTATGATCCAAGTGGGTATTGGCAGCAATGACGATCATGCCGTTGCTCTTGACCTTCAAAACAGCGTAGCTGCAGGTGCGGTAGTGCTCTGCGCCCCAGCCGAGAGACATCACATCCGGTGTTTCACTGAGCCAGAAGGTGCCTTTTTCCAAGGCTACAAACTTGGTGCTGTTCCAGTACAGGGGACTGCCGGCATTTTGTGCGGTGGTGTTGCCGAATACACACTGCTTACCATAGCCGGTCAGAACGCTTTCGACCACAGGCTTCCAGACTTTGTCGAACTCCTGGAAGCCGATAATATCGGGGGCGTAGTTTTTCAGGAAGGTTTTCATACGGGGAATACGCTCGTCGGTGGAGTTGGGGGAAGCGTCCGTGCCGTAGCGTACATTTTGACTCATCAGGCTGTAGTCGAAGGTTGTCCAGGTGGATTTGACCTCGGCAGAGCTTGTGCATCCCATAATTAAACCGCTGTCGTTGATTCCCACGACACTGCCGGTGTTGGTCTTGCCGGAAATGGTGGCATTTTCCGCACGCAGGAACTTCACTGTGCCATGCTTGAGATAGCCCACAAGACCCTGTGCATTGTCGCCTGTAATGACAAAATTCTTTAAGGTATGTCCTGCACCATCCAAAACACCGCTAAAGGGAGCGGATTCGGTACCGATGGCAGGAATGGTCTGACCGCCAAAGTCCAGATCGGCGGTGATGCGCACATACTTGTCGCTGTAGCCGTTTCCTGCGTTGACCGCATTGGCAAAGGCAATATATTCGGCGGTGGTGCTGACTTCTATGGGCGCAGCCCATTTTGCATAGAGCGTTTTCTTCGCTGCGGTATCGGGATTGATAACAGCTAAGGGCTGACCTACAAAATTGGATTGCTCAAACCAGCCTGCAAAGGCGTAGCCTTCCTTGTTGATCAGGGATACATCGGGCAGACCTACGCCCGAGGCGCGGGTAAAGGAGGATACGGGTGTATCGTTCCAAGTGCCGCCGTTCACCTGATAGGAAATAGCGAAGGGGACTCCTGTGGGATATGCCTTGGAGGTAGTGGCATCGGGAGCGGAGAAGGGGACAGAGCTATAGTAGTTGAGGGCGTTGGTATAGGGAATATCGTCACCCAAATTAGCGCAGATGGTCTGATAGCCAAGATTGATTCCGTCTTCATAGGAATACAAACGGGTACAGATGGCAGGCTGCTGATTTTGGCTGCAAACGGCGGGGATAACGGGGGTATTGGTGAAGGCACCGTTGCTTTTCTGCGTGCGATAGGAGCTGTTGATATAGGAACCCACAATACCTGCCTGGAAGCGTTGCAAAGAGGTGGCGGTACCTGCCACGGAGGTGGAGCAGGCGGTATTCAGAAAGTAGCAATCTTTAAATTCAGGGGTATAGTCCGTCTTGACGCGGGCCAAGGCCGCCACATCGCTGGGTGCCGTGACCTTACCCACATTGAAGCAGCCGGTCATTTTGATATTGCCCTGACCCCAACCGGCTACGCCTGCTGCGGCACTTACCGTGGCGGTAATGGTACCGTAGTTGCCGCAGTAGTTCAGGACGGAGCTGACTCTTGCCACGCCTACCACACCACCGATGCCGTCCTTGCCGGTGGTAGACTTGATGCTTGCACCATTGGTGCAGTATTCCAATGTACAGGCATCGGCAAAGCCTGTAATGCCGCCTGCACGGTTTGCTACCGTGACAGAGCCATTGAAGATGTGCACACCGTTGAAATATGCCTGATAGCTGCTTCCAAACAAGCCGCCGCCATCAAGGGAGGTGTTGTTTACTTTCAGATTCAGAACCTTAAAGTTGTTGCCGTAGAATTTGCCGGAGAAGGATTTGGACCAATCTGTATTGGAAACATGCTGACCAATGGGCGTATGAGCTGTGCTGCCCATATCGATGTCGCCCAGCATATAAAAGCTCTTGCCGGACATGGTTTTGCCGCTGTTGACGGCGGTAGCCATGGCATTAAAGCCTGCCCGATTGGTGACCACATAGACCGATTCGTTGGGGAAGGTGCTGTAGTCAGCGATGTTTGCCGCATCCACCGTAACCGTCAGGGAAGCGGCCTTGGCGGGCATAACAAAGCTGCGACCGTTGACTGTACCTGCGTTGGCACTGAGGCTGACAGCAACGCTGTCAGGCACTCCTACGGTATAGCTGTCACCTGCATTGAGATACAGTGTGGCAGTGCTGCTCTTGCCCTTGGCAACATAGGTCACGGAAAGGGGATAGACACCGGCGGTCTTGCGCAGCTCGGGGAACAGGGCCCCCTGCGACCACACAGGAGCTCCGCCTAAGGCAGAATCTCTGTCCAGTACATAGGCCAAATGTCCGTTGCCTAAATGGTGTCTGGAAACCAAGGTGTCTCCGTCAGACCAATCGTAGCCTGTATAGCTGCTGTCGAAGTAGAAGTTATTGAACATGGCGTTGGGTTTGTTGGTTTCCAAAATCTTTCCGCTGTAACGACCAATGGCGAACTTGGTCTCGGAAGCAACCAGTTGGCCCATGTTGAAGCAGTTATAGATCTGTCCTACGAAGCCCTCGTAATGACCTTGCCCCCAGCCGCATATACCGGCGGCGACCTTAATGCCCGTGGCAATGCCGGCAAAATAGCAGTTTTTGATGACACCGCCGTTATGGATGCCGCCTGCGATACCGCCAACGGCCAAATAGTCATAGCCGCCGGAGATGGTCACACTGGAGGAGCTCCAGCAGTTCTCTACCGTGGAACGATCCATAATGCCAACCAGAGACCCCGCACGCCAGCTATCCTTGCTGCAGGTAGCGGTAAAGACGCCACCCTCAATGCCCAGATTCCGCAGTACACCGCCGGAGGTGAGCTTTCCGATAAAGCCGCAATTCGCTTCGCTGGTGGTAACCGTCAGTTGCGTTACCGCATGGAAGCCGCCGTCAAAGGTTCCTGCAAAATTGACAGGAGGTGTGTAGGAAAAACCTGACATATTGATGTCGCAAATCATGTACAGGGTTTTTCCGGAGAAGGTATTGCTTTGCCCCAGTTGGGAGAACTTTTGCAGACCTTCCGCTGTGGAAATCTGGAATTCCTTGGAATTGGGATACTGCTCATAGAGCAGAATGTCGGGGATGCCTTCGGCAGCCTGAACCTCAACAGGGTCGATCCCAAGTGTGGGAATCAGCGTGAGGATGCAAGCCAAGGCCAAGAGAAGGCTGAGAACTCTTTTTGCCATATTTTGTGGCTCCTTTCGTCAAATATTTCTCCTAATACTATTCCAAAAATTGCAAAATCGCAACGCTTTTTGCGTTGCCTTTCTGATAGAAATCAAACATTTCTATCAGAAAGCAGTATTAAAGAAACTCAGTATAAATTTTATCAAATTATGGAAGAAAAGTCAACCGAAAAGGGCAAGGCCGAAGCCTTGCCCTTTGGGTCATGATTTCGTGAAAAATACCCTGGCACTGTCGGAGTAGGCGAACAGAGCTCTGCATAGGGAGGCCAGATCGCCGGAAGTGTTTTTGGCGGCGTAGGTCTCTGCGCTGTAGTGGAGGGTTTCACTGAGCTGGGTTGTGTCCGCATAGATTGCCACATCTACAACAGTACGAAGCTCGGCGGCCAGCAGACCATAGAAGGTGAAGCTGTAGTAGCCGTTGGCGGCACTGTAAACCTCAGCACCCGTCAGGGTAACGGTCTTGGTTTCACCGTTGGTGTCCTTGTAGGAAACCCTCATGGTCAGGTCGTCCACATCGCCAAAGTAGTTAGCGGTACTGAACACAAACTTCATGCCAACCTTGGAGCCAAGGTCGAGGGTCTTGCCGATCCAGTTGATGAAGGGCATCTCTGCATCGCCAAGGTAGCTGTCGGTTGCTGTGAAGGTCAGAGCCTCGGTATCGCTCAGATAAGCTCTCTGCTCATCGGTCATAGCGGCATCTACCAGAGCGTCGGTGCGATACTTCTTGTAGCTCTGTGCCTCTGCACCGTAGCGGAGCAGGTCTGCACACAGGGTCAGCATTTTGCTGTCGGTGGTGCTGCTCA
>JAZOAV010000043.1:0-5445 GCA_045595645.1 Faecousia sp. | reverse complement strand
GGGCAAAGGGGCGCAGGTCGGGGCCTACAAGCTCCAAAGTATCCCCTGCGGTAAACTTGTTGCGCAGAGACAGTGTTGCAAGACCGTTGGCATCGCAATCCGTGACAATGGCGCAGACCTGCCATTCCCGTATGTAGCGGGAGCTTTCCACATGCTGCCCGGGCTCGCCGTAGAAGAATCCGGTGGAGTAATGGCGGTGGGACACATGCTCCACCTCGTCCCGCCACACAGGGACTACAGGCCGTCCCGCCAGCAAATCATCCAGCACATGGCGGTACGCACCTGTCACGACGGCTGCGTAATACGCAGACTTGGCCCGACCTTCGATTTTGATACAATCCACTCCTGCATCCATCAGGTCGCCCAAGTGGTCGATCATGCACATATCCCGCGAGTTGAGAATATAGGTTCCCTTTTCATCCTCGAATACAGGAAAATACTCTCCCGGGCGTTTTTCCTCCATCAGCGCATACTGATAGCGGCAGGGCTGGGCGCAAGCACCACGATTGCTGTCCCGACCTGTCATGTAATTCGACAGCAAGCAGCGACCGGAATAGGACACGCACATGGCCCCATGGCCAAAGGTTTCAATTTCCAGCTCCTTGGGCGTATTCTGCCGAATGGCACGAATCTCGTCCAAATTCAGCTCCCGCGCCAGCACCACCCGCTTGGCACCCAAATCGTACCAAGCCGATGCACAGGCAGCATTCGCAATGCTCACCTGCGTAGACATATGCCGCTCACAGCGCGGGGCATATTTTTCCGCCATGCGGAAAACGCCCAAGTCTGCCACGATCAGCGCATCTACGCCCAACGCATTGAGCTGCTCCAAATGGGCAGGCAAAGCGATCAATTCCTCTCCACGGGGCATGGTATTCACGGTAACATGCACCTTTACTCCGTGGTCGTGGGCAAATTTTACGGCGGCGGGCAGCTCCTCCGGGGAAAAATTCCCCGCAAAGGAGCGCATTCCAAAGGAAGTACCCGCCAAATAAACGGCATCTGCTCCGTAGAGCACGGACATCTTGAGTCGTTCCATATCCCCCGCAGGTGCTAAAATTTCCAATCCCCTCATTGCAGGCCCTCCAGGAAGTTGTTGTGTTCACGCAGGGTCTTGGAGAAATGGTGCGTGCCCGTAGCGGGATCCAGTGCATAGTAATAGTAGTTGGTATCCGTGGGCTTCAGGGCTGCCGCGATGCTGTTCAGACCGGGGTTGGAAATGGGGCCCTTGGGCAAACCACTGTAAATATAGGTGTTATAGGGGCTGTCTACTTCCAAATCCTCATAGGTGAGGGCATGGTCAACACCACCTAAAGCGTAAACCACAGTGGCATCGATCTGCAAGCAGGGGAAATCGTCGGAGTTGCACAGACGGTTGTAGATAACGGAAGAAATCTTGCCGCTTTCCGCAACGCTGCTGGTTTCCTTCTCAATCATGGAGGCCACGGTGATCAACTCATAAATGCCAAAGCGATGGGATTCAATATATTCCTCGCTATAGCCACGGGAGGCCCAACGATCCGCCAGCTTCGTATTCAGCTCCTCCAACTGCTCCTCGGCTCGCTCGGAGAACTTGTTCTCAAAGTTCACCAAGAGCTTGTTAAGTGCTCGCGCCGGATCATCCTTCTCATAGAAGTCGTAGGTGTCGGGGAACAGGAAGCCTTCCAAACGATTGCTCTCACCGTAGGGAATGTCCTCCAAGAACCAATAATCAAATTCATGGCTGGCGGCGCACTCCTCCAACTCTGCCACGGTACAGACACCGTTTTTCTCCATCATGGAGAAAATCTGAGCGGCAGTATAGCCCTCAGGGATCGTCAGACGCACCGTCACACGATTGGGGCTGCGCTCCACCATACCACTGACAAGGGCATGATAATCGTAATTGTAATACAATACATAGTTGCCCGGGTCCATGGTATCCATAGATTTGGTAAATTCGCAGTAGAGCTCAAAAAGCCAAGGGTACTTGATAACGCCCTTTTCCTTGAGCATTTGCGCAATATCCTCCACCGTGTCGTCTTCTCCAACCACCACGGTCAGAGAGTCCTCGGAGCGGCCAAAGCCCAGCACATCCTGCGCACATTCCCATGCACCATAGCCCAAACCCACAGCCGTCACCGACACCAATACCAAATAAAGAATAATCTTTACAAAAAGGGGCACAATGCGCTTTTTCTTCTTTCTGCGGGGCTTCTTGGGCAGGGGGCCGGGGTCAGCCTCTTCGGGCTCAGTCACACGCTGCTCCCCTTCCGTCCCGGGTGCCACATATTCTCCGTAATCATCGAAGGCGTTGCCGAAATCCAACTCGAAGTCCGACGGTTGAGCAGGCTGGGGAGCTGCTTCCTTTGCAACATCAAAAGAAGCTGATTCCTCCGCCGAAGGGAGCGGCTTCTGCTGTGCCTGCGGTACATCCCCGATCTGCGCTTTTGCCTCCGCTATCAGCTCATCAATGGACAGGTCAAAGAGATCCTCGGAGCCTTTATAATCCTGATTCATCTTCTACCTCCTATCATAAACGACCTCAGCCGCCACGCTGTCAGCCACTTCCCTGCCCTTCAGCAATTCCAGCAGTGCAAGGCCAAAGGGGAACGCGGCTCCCGCAGCACGACCGGTCAGAATTCTGCCATCCTGAACCGCATCCTCTGCCAGCATTTGGGCTCTGCCCATCTGCTCCTCCATACCCGGGTAACAGGTAGCCTTCAAGCCATCGGTCAATCCCAAATGGGCCAAAACCGTAGGAGCGGCACAGATCGCACCCAAGGGGCCCTTATGCGCCCTAAGCGCGTCCATCACGATCTCGCTTCCCTCGATAGACGCAACACCGCCCAAGCCCCCGGGAAGCACCAGCAGCTCCGCTGCCGACCAATCCGCCTCTTTCTCCGTACAGTCGACCTTGACGGTGATACCGTGGCCGCCGGTAATTTCCAAGCCGCCAATGCCCACCAAACGCACCTCTACACCGCCACGGCGCAGCAGGTCGCAGGGCACCAGTGCCTCCATTTCTTCAAATCCCGTTCCTAAAATGATATATACCATGCTCAATCCTCCAAGCACGCCTGAACCAAGGCAAAAATCTCCTGATGAATATCTTCAATGGAACGCATTTTCCCGTCTTTTGCGCAGTTAATAATCGTCCAATTATAGAATTTAGCAGCCTCCAAGCCCGCCTTGCGGCACTGGCGCAGATAGTCCATGTGTTGTTCGTGAATATCCGCGTTGGTTTGGGTAGTCGCTTCCCGCTTGCGGAGCATATGACCCGTCAAATCTGTTGGTACATCTAAATATATGACGATATCCGGCTCAGGAAGTTCCATCCGTGCATACTCCAAATCGTAGATCCAGCGAAAAAACTCCTCCCGTTCGCTTTCGGCCACCTTGGATGCCTGATGCACCGCATTGGAGGTGGTATAGCGATCAGAGAGAATCAAGCCACCCTTTTCGTAGTAGTCCTTCCAAACCTTCTGATAAGAGGCGTAGCGGTCAACTGCATAGAATGTAGATGCAGCGTAAGCATTCACATCCGAGGGACGGGAGCCGAATTCTCCCCCTAAATACATGCGAATCAGTGCGGAAGAAGGCTCGGAATACTGCGGAAACATGAGAGTGCGAAACTCTCGACCCATAGCCTCCAATCGCTTATTCAAAAGATTAAACTGCGTGGACTTGCCAGAGCCGTCCGTTCCTTCAAATACAATCAGCTTTCCCATATTCAGCCTCTTTTCATTCGTTTTTTCCATGCAGCAAAAATAAATTTTGGCAGGCGCAGCATCCGCCCGAAGCGGCGAGGCTCCTTGATGAGACGATAGAGCCATTCTAATTGCAAGCGAATCATCCAACGAGGTGCCCGCTTCACCGTACCGGCAATGCCATCCAATGTGCCGCCAAGACCGCACATGAGCTTCACGCACAGTTCTCCCTGATGGGCGCGCATAAAACGCTCCTGCTTGGGCGCACCCAAACAGACATAGACCACATCGGCACCTACTTCGTTGATTTTCCGCACCACGGCAGCCTCGTCCTTAAAATAGCCGTCTGCCGTGCCGCTGATTTGCAGCTGGGGATGCTTTGCCAGCATTTTTTCCGCTGCCAGCTCCGCCACACCAGGCTTGCTGCCCAACAGGAACAGCCTTGCTCCCAGTTCTTCCATCACAGAGAGCATATTCTGGGCAAATTCAATACCCGCCACCTTCTGTTTTAAGGGTGTTTTGAGGATTTTTGCTCCCAAAACCACGCCCGCTCCATCAGGCAGCACCAAATCTGCACCGTTGAGCACTCCACAAAAGGCTTCATCATGGAGGGCTTCATACGCCATCTCCGCATTGGGGGTCACACAGTAGCAGCATTTCTCGCCCATCAGGATTTCCCTGCCCTTGGCAAGAGCCTCCTCCATGGTCACATTATCATAGGCAACGCCTAACACATCTATCCTCATACGCATACCTCACGCATTATACTCTATCCTATTTTACCACATTTCTCCGCCTTTGTCTATAGAAATGTCTACGAAGAAGTCGCAATAGCGATTCTTCGTGTGGCTATGTCGCACATTTCCGCACCCGTGGCATACAATGTTGTGAAAGCATAATTGCTTTAACGAACCAACGGGAGGTTATTCTATGTCGGAATCTGTTGTTTCTACGCCAGACAGCCCCGTCTGTATTCATACCGCCCAAATCGTCGATTGCTGTCTTGACAAGGACTGCATCGAAGATTTGCGTGTCTATCTCACCACCTCGTCCCAAACCGCATTGGACAGTGCTACGGGAGCTAAAGCCCGTTGCGCCGAGTTGATGTACACCAATGTGGAGGTCTCCCCACTCGCCTACAAGGGCGGCTACTACGCCGTAGACCTGACCTTTTACTACCGCATTGTAGGCGATGCCCTTATGGGAGGTCTGCGCCCCACAACCATTACGGGGCTTGCCATCTTTGCAAAGCGTGTCGTCCTCTTTGGAGGCAAGAATCGGGCGAAGGTATTCCGCAGCGGCGAGGACTTCCCTCTGTGCGAGGCCATGCTGCTGCCTGCGATGCCCCAAGCCTATGTGGAAGCACTGGACCCCATGATTCTGTCTGCCAAGCTGCGGGGCAATCGGGATTGCTGCTGTTGCGAAACGGAGGTTGTGGATATCCCTGCACCCATTGCAGAATGCTTTGGAGAAGCCCTGTCCACCACGGGCACGCAGCGTTTCTATGTGACCGTAGGACAGTTCTCCACCGTCCGTTTGGAGCGAGACAGCCAGCTCTCCGTAATCGCCGGCGATTACTGCGCTCCCACACGGGAATGCTGTGAGGAGGAATGCTGTGAGGAGGATCCCTGCGAACTGTTCAGCCACATCGACTTCCCCATGAACGCCTTCTTCTCCACCGGTCGGGACAACGGCTGCACCGCCGACGCTTGCCCCTGCGGATAAAACGAAGGGGCTGTCTCAAAATGTATATGTA
>JAZOAV010000042.1:0-3840 GCA_045595645.1 Faecousia sp. | reverse complement strand
TGGTTTTCTTCTTGCGGAAGCTGTACTCGATGTCTGTGAATGTTTCTTGTTTCATTGTGTTGCACCACCATTGTTTTGATGGATTTATTATACCATATCCGGAACCTATGTGGTAGTGTTAATTTAATCAGAGGTTCCTTAGAAATTAAGTATAAAAAGTAGCCATTTGCGAATGTCTTTTTAAAGAAACTCAGCATGACATCACAAATCTGCAGCGCAACCATCGAGCCATCTGGATTATACCACAATAACGCTTGAAAATCAAGTGCCAACGCAACAAAATTTTTATTTTGTTGCGTTGGTGAGGGCAGGCGTTTATCGCTGATTTGCACGGGGCTTGGCAAGCCGATTTATGTGAACCCTTCCCCTGCTTGAGATTTTGAGAATCGATATGAGCGGTAATTCGCAACTTGACTTTTTCGTCCTTATCCATTATTATATTCTTGGATGCACCAGTGTCTTGGCTGTATTTTTCAGATGCTTCTTTGGAGGTAGCACTTGCATCCACTTTCGATTGAGCATCCGGGCTACTGATCAAATCGCTTTTGCGGAGTCAGTCTTGATTTGTCCGGATGCTCTTTCTATTTGTAAAACATATCCTGTGCAAAACTCCGCTTGCCGCATAATGTCCGATTGCTGCCCTCCCCCCATAATGTGAAGTAAAATATCGCTTGACATATGTTATGTCAGATGATACAATCTTTTCGAGCCCAAATTTGCTTCCCCCGAACGGTGTAGAGCGCCCTAAGGCATTGAGGCATTTTTGGGTTCTTTTAAGTTTCCTGTTTGGAGCGAGAATACGATAGCCTGCTTGACTTTTTGCTCTTAATGTGATATGTTCTTGACGGAGAAATCGTTTTTTATGTGCGAACCCCTTCCGTTTTCGGTTGAGGGCACGTCGCCGTGGACGATTTCTCCGAGGAGCTTTCCTGTATGGCGCTTTGGATTTCTAATCTTGGGCGGCGGTTACGGAAAGCTCCTTATTATTAGATTGACATTTCAGTATAGTTGTGTTATCCTATCATCGGAGGTAGATATTGCATCTTTGAGCGCCGCATTTTGCGGAAGAGCCCGTCACAAGGAATATTTCCTCCATAGCAGCCGTTGAAGGGTCAAATCCCTGGGACTTCGTGTCCGCTCGGCTGCTATTTTTCGTTCAGCTTTCATTTTCAAAGGGTACTATTGCATTTCTCGTCCTATTCTGTTATAATCCTTGAAAAGGAGGCGGTTATGAAGATACGATGCCTGGTTTTAGACCACGACGACACCCTGGTGCGCAGTGCGGAGACGGTCAACTTCCCTGCCCTGCTGGAAAGCTTGCGGGAGCACCATCCTGACCGATTGATTTCATACGAGGAATTCAACCGTTATTGTTTTCGCTTGCAATACACAGGTATGTGTCGGGAAATTCTACATTTGACGGACGAAGAAATTGATGCACAGTTCGAGCGTTGGAAGGTCTATGTGCGCCAGCATGTGCCTCCCGCTTACGAGGGAATTCGTGAAATTTTGCAGCGAGCCCGTGCAGAAGGCTGTCTGATTTGTGTATCCTCCCATTCCGGAATAGAAAACATCACTCGGGATTACCGCCTCAATTTCGGTTTGGAACCCGATGCCATTTATGCCTGGGAGCTGGGGGAAGCTCTGCGCAAGCCTCACCCCTTCACTTTACAGGACATTATGCGGCGTTTCACACTGAAGCCCGAAGAAATCCTGATGGTAGACGACATGAAGGGCGGCTACGACATGGCAAAAGCCTGCGGTGTCCCCTTTGCCTGCGCCGGTTGGTCCCATGACCTACCTGAGATTCGGGACTTCATGGAACAAAACTGTGATATTTATTTCAAAACTGTTGAAGACTTCAAAAAGTACCTGTTTGGGACTTGACAGATGTGATATAATGTAAGAAAGGTGGTGAGACAATGGATAAGGGTGTGAAAATTTTAGCAAAAAACGCCAAGGCCTTCCACGAGTACTTTGTAGAGGAGCGTTTCGAAGCGGGCATTGAGCTGTCAGGTACGGAGGTAAAGTCCATTCGTCTCGGTACTTTCAATCTCAAGGAAGCATGGTGTGCCGTCAAGGACGGCGAGCTGTGGATTCGGCAGATGCACATCAGCCCTTACGAGCAGGGAAATATTTTCAACAAGGATCCCCTGCGGCCCCGTCGTCTGCTGTTGCACAAGCGGGAGATCATGCGGCTGTATTCCAAGGTCAAATTGGAGGGCAATGCCATCATTCCCCTCTCCGTTTATTTGAAAAACTCCCGTGTCAAGGTGGAAATCGCTCTTTGCCGAGGCAAAAAGTTGTATGATAAACGCCAGGATGCGGCTAATAAGGATGCACGGCGGCAAATCGACCGTGCCATGAAAGAAAGGAATCACTGATATGGCAAATCCTATTGTTACCATCGAAATGGAAAAGGGCGGCGTGATGACAGCCGAACTGTACCCCGATATCGCCCCCCAATCTGTTTATAATTTTATCCATCTGGCCAATCAGGGCTACTATGACGGCCTGATTTTCCATCGTGTTATCTCCGGCTTTATGATTCAGGGCGGCTGCCCTGAGGGCACCGGCATGGGCGGCCCCGGCTACTGCATCAAGGGCGAGTTCCTGATCAACGGTGTGGACAATAAGCTGAAGCACAAGCGTGGTGTTCTGTCTATGGCCCGCGCCCAGTCCCCCAACTCCGGCGGCTCTCAGTTCTTCATCATGCACCAGGATGCCCCCCACTTGGATAAGCAGTATGCCGGCTTCGGCAAGCTCCTGACGGGCATCGAGGTCGTGGACGAGATCTGCAAGCAGAAGGTCAATGCCAATGACCGTCCTCTTGAGGATCAGAAGATTAAGTCCATCCGTGTGGATACCTTGGGTGAAACCTATCCCGAACCCAAGAAGCTCCCCGATCCTTACGGCAGATTCTAATGTTATAGTTATGCTCGCCGCAGGCAGAACTGCGGCGAGCACTCCCCTACTACCATGTCAGGCCTGCTTGTAGCGCGCGGCTTCCCAGACGCGCCTTTGCACAGCACCAAGAATAGCGTACAACCATACGATATGGGGGCGCACCGGTTTCGACGGGGGTAGTGAGGCTGGAATAGCGGGTCGTGGCACCTGACCACGATAAAACGGGTAACTTTTTAATTAACTGACAACAATCAGTACGCTTTCGCTGCTTAATTAGCAGCCATCCGCCCCGGAAGGTCTACGAGCCGGGCTCGGGTGTGATTTGAGTAGAGCCCGTGAGTGCGGTAAGCTTTGCCCGTACCACGCATTGATGAAGCTACCAAGCGCAGAAGAGTGTCGTTTCTCGCCTGCGTGAGGGAATGTAAAGAAACGACTGCACCCGGAGAAGTTCCTTCCAAGCTATTTTCGGACGGGGGTTCGACTCCCCCCGCCTCCACCAAACAAGTTAAAGGCGAACCCATTTCCTTTGGGAGATGGATTCGCCTTTAACGTTTATTTCTAAGTATACATATGCAAAGCCACAGACGGTTTCCTGCCTGTGGCTTTGTGATTTTGGGTATCCCTTAGTTTTTATCACTAAGATTCAGTTCTTCTTTTAATTCCTTGCTCACGGTGCAATTTGCACCGTCTTTTATTCGGGCTTGCCATTCCTGCCAATCCCGTTTTCCTTCTTCTGAGTCGATATACTTCTTCAAAATCGGAAGTAACATTCTTGCTAAAGATTCCATTTCATATTCCGGAATACCCAAATCATTTCGAGGAATTTTCTTCTTTCTCGGCATGATCGAGTATCCTTTCCTATTGCTTGTTTTTTGTTTTGGAATCAGTTCTGGACGGGTTGGCTGATCTGCTTCATCCAGGAATCAAATGACT
>JAZOAV010000041.1:0-14144 GCA_045595645.1 Faecousia sp. | reverse complement strand
GTGTAACTATGGTTGCACTTGGAGCAAGTGAAGGTTTTCACACCCTCCTTGGTACAAGTAGCGGCGGTTGTGACCTTGGAAGTGTAGGAGTGACCTGTTGCGGTGGTATAGCTGTCCTTATAGCTGTTGGAACAGCGGGTACAGGTGTGTGTGGTATAGCCCTGTGCGGTACAGGTGGGCGCGGTGACTTTAGCAGTGTAACTATGCCCCAGTGCGGCAACGGATTCGGTTTTTGTTGCCTTACAGGAGGCACAGGTATAGGTTTTCACACCCGCTGCGGTACAGGAAGGCTGGGTGGTGACAGTGCCGCTGTTCCAGCCATGGGCTGCGGTCTTGCTGTAGCCGCAGGAGCAGGTGCCCTTGTGGTTGGTGTTGTCCACCTTGACATAGCTATAGCTGTGGGCAGTGGCGGTGTACTGGGCAGTAAAAGTGGTATGGGCAGTGATATTGGTCAGAGCCTTGTCCCATCCCTGAAAGCTGTAGTGATTGGTGGCATCGTAGGTCTTTGTGGGGGTGGCACCTGTGTAAGTCACGGTGCTGCCCTTTTGTACGGTCTGCGTCTGGAGAATGGTTCCGTCTGCATTTTTAAAAGTCACATCGTACAGAGGCAGAGGCAGTGCATCTCTGGGGCCGATGTACAGATAGTCGATTGCGAAGGCGGCAGTTGCGCCGTCTGCGGAAAGAAGCCTGCTGAACTGGGGGCGCAGGTCGTTGATTTCCTGAATAGACCCGTAATTTGCGCCATTCATAGGGAAGGTCAGGGTGAAGAAGCCCTTGTTGTTATAGGTGGCAAGGGGGAATTCTACGACACCGCAGGCAGTTTCGGAGGGGTCGTTCAGGTTGTAATACATGTGGAAAGCGGCCTTATCATTGGCCTGAGAGCACTTGCCATTGTCAATCTTGATCTTGATTTGGCAGTAATCGGCCTTCCCCGGGACATAGTGCAGGGGCAGTGCATTGGTAGTGCCGCCTGTCTGCACATAGTGGGCGGTTCTGTCGGCTACATTCTTGGAGCTGAACTGAATGGCACCGGAGCTGACGGTGGCAGTGCTTTCGTAGTTGGTGTTGATCCACCAGTTACCAACCTGATCGAAGTTGGTGCCGCCGTAGAGAGAGGAACGATAACGGAGCTTGGCGGCGGCATCGTTGGTAAAGTCGAAATACAGCAGATCGGGAGCAGCCATACGGGGACCCACGAATACATAGTCCACGGTGATTTCACCGATGGCACCGGCTGCGTGGGTCACATTGCCGAAGCAAATTCGCAGGGCGTGGATCACATCTGCGGCCTTGAAGTCTGCGTTGACGGGGATCACAAGGGTGGTGTACGCCCCGCTGTTCAGAGCGGCGGTGGGAATGGCGGCAGTAAAAGCCTGACCGGATGCCAAATCTGCCCCGTTATTGTTCTTGCCGTAGGTAAATCGCACGGTGGCATTGGCGGCAGCATCGATTCGCGTACAGCCCTTCATCTTAAAGCGGATGACTGCCACCTCTGCCGAGGCGGGATCGTAGTTCATGGCATTGGCGGTGAGGCTCTTGGTGCGGTCAGTGGTCTGGATGTAGGGATCTGTGCCACCATCCTGTAGATACAGGGTCATAGTGCCCGTGCCGCTGCTTTCATAGCGGAGGGAATCAATTCGATTGCTGTTAAAGCCCCAATTTCCTGCATCGTAGTTGTTTCCGCCATAGATGGAATCACTGT
Source organism: Faecousia sp. (assembly GCA_045595645.1). Taxonomy (GTDB): domain Bacteria; phylum Bacillota; class Clostridia; order Oscillospirales; family Oscillospiraceae; genus JAZOXB01. Next base: position 12,442 of record JAZOAV010000041.1, on the reverse strand, counting down.
AGGATTTCCTTGCCGCTCCATCGTTGCGGAAGTCGAAGTACAGGGAAGTGTTCTGCGCAGGTCCGACATAAATGCTGTCAATGGTGATCACGCCCTTTTGGCCGGAGGCACTGGTTACATTAAAGAACACAGGACGGATGGCATTGATACTGCTTGCCCCACGGAAGGCCGCATTGGTGGGAATGACGACGGTGACATATTGGTTGCTGTTGAGAGCGGAAGCGGAGAAATTGGCAGTGATGTAGTCGGAGTTGACTACGCCCGTGGTAACCCCGTTTTTAATATAGTACAGCCGCATCTGCGGCGTGGTAGCACCGGAGACCAGTGCGCAGTTTTGCATCTTGAAGCGGATCACTGCCACATCTGCCGTAGCGGGCTTGTAGTTCAGGGGCGTGGCATTGAAGCTGTCAGTCGTGCCGATGGTTTGCAGGTAGGGATTGTTCTTGCCGTTGATCATGGTAATGGAGGTGGTTCCGATGTCGCTGTTGTTGTAGCTCTGGGCGGAAACATAGTTGGTGTTGATCTTCCAGCCGGCGGTATCGAAGTTATAGCCCTTGTAGACCACATTGGTGTACCTCCGCTTATCGGCGGTGAGGTTGGTGAAGTCGAAGAAGAGATAGGGATCCTGATTTACGGTGAATTCTGCACCGAAGCTCTTGCCATAGCTGCCGCTGAAGTTGACGGTCAGGGTGGTAGAGGAGGCTGCATTCTTCACGGTGATCTTGCTGTTGGAGGAAACATGGGTCAGACCACGGGCAATGGTCACGGTGGCACTGGCGAGCTTGTGGCTGGGGTCGCTGACGGAAACATTGTAGCTGCCGTTGTGCTCCCGCACCATGACGATCATGGGCTGGTTCACGGTGATCTCACCGTAGGTTCCTGCCTTCCAGAATACATAGGCAGTGATGCCAAGGGTCTTTTCCTTGACCACGGTGACGGAGGTGGTGTTTTTCAGGATGGAAACCTCAGGTGTCGCTGCATAGCTTTGAACCTCGGACTGGGTCTTTTCCGGCAACATGACATAGCTGTAGGTGCCGCCGGAGGGCTTGCTGCCATGGTTGACCCAGAGTTCTAAAAAGCTGTGGGTCTTGCCGTCTGCGGTGACAGTGCTCTTGCCGCTGGTGTCCAGATTGTAGTCGTTGACCGTGGTACGGGCGGTTTTGTTCAGAGTGACAGAGGCGTTGGAGGGGAAATAATAGCCACCGAAGGCCTCCTGATAGACCCACTTGGGGTTGGTGTAGGTCTTGGAATAGCTGGCGGCCTTTTCCAGCAGAGTGCCGTCTACCACGATGTCCTCAGTGCCTACAACGGCAGCACCGTTTACGGTGGCAGTCTCCCGCAGCTCCATGTTGTTCACATAGGTGTTGATGGCATTGCTGTTGGTGCTGTAGTTGATGCCGTTGCCGACACAGACGATCTCGTCGTCAAACATGAAGTAGGCTTTTTGCGCCTCCAGGTTGGAGGTTAAAACCTGCCGCTTTTGGTTCTGACCGTTGGTGCCCGGGGTGAAGTTGTCGTAGGTGGAGGATTCGGAGGAAGACCAGGTGTAGGCATCGAAGTCGAAGGCGGCGGCAATGTACTGATCCTCCAACTCTGCGCCGCCTACGAAGTCTGTGCGGGGCAGGTAGTGATTGCGGATGCTGTTGGGAGTGCGGCGGGTGGAATTTTCCTCTGTAGTGCCGGGGATACGGTACATATTGGCATATTTATAGAAGCTGGTGCCGTAGGGGTCGTAGCCGTAGCCGGTGCGGTCGGGATATACATACACCATGCCGTCACCGGTGTACCAACCGTAGCGGTTGCGCCCGTTGGTGCAGTCGTGGGTGGAGATACGGGTGGAGCTCATGGCAAGGCCGACGGTATACTTGTCCGTATGCTGAATGGCACGGTCTGTGGTGTAACGCATGACCGCATATTCCTCGTCCCTGAGAGCGACCGTGTCGTCGTAGACCACACGGTACAGGGTTTGTACCATATTCACATCTCCCAGGTTGTTGGCATAATTGGTATAGCGGTTTTGGGGAACCATGTCCTTGATCATCTGCCGAAGCTGTAGTTCCTTGGTAGGCCCGAAGCAGTCTAACAGTTGCAAGGCACCCTTTACCAGCATTACGCCCTTGCTCACACCGCTGTCCTGATATCTGCCGATGTTCATGGACAGGAGCACACCGTTCCGTGTCACATCCCAAAAGGTGGTCAGCATCCAGTCGGCCAAAATCTCATTATTGGCAGAGGTTGGCTCGAAGGGGGTTCCGGCAAGGATGGTAAAGGCGGGAATCAGTCGGTCAACAATGACCTCCAAGCCGTAGGTGCCCTCCATGGAGAAGTAGGTATGGCAAATGTAGGAGCCGTCCGGATTCACACCCTCTGCGCCGTTGGAGGCATTCTTTAGGAAATCCGTTAAAGCGGTATGACACTCTGTCATCATATTGGCGGCGGTCGTCAGCTCTGCGGAGGTGCTGGACTGCGCACCGCGGAGGCTTGCCAGCATGACCCAGCTCAACAGGCGCACACGGCGATTTTCTGTCAGAACCGTGGCATTGGTAATGCCGGTGATGGGCTTGACGGTATCGATCATGGTCTCGCAGCGGGAAACCTGATTGAAGATAAAGGTCTTGACAGAGCTGTAGCCTTGCGCACTGACCACTGCGGTAGTAAGAGCGGGCCGAATGGCAAGGAGGGTGCGGCACAGATGCATGGGAGCATTATATGCCCAATCCCACCAGTTGAAGGTTGCCATATTGGTCTGGGCAGCCTTGAGGGCGGTATTGGTGTAGAATTTCTGCTCCATAATGCGGATGCCGTAGAGGATATCTGCCAGCAGGTCTGCATTTTTATAGTATTTGCTGCCGGAGGTGCCGTAGGCCTGCGCCATGTACCACAGGTAGATGTACTGCCAGCCCATTTCGTTGGGGTTGTCAATGGACTGGTCAAAGAGGCCATTGGTCACACCGGCAGTACGCATATCCTTGAGCTTTGTCCAGTAAGTGGTACAGTTGTTGTCAATTTTTGTGACAATGGCCTTGACGGCGGCGTTGTTCATGTCGTTGCTTGCGGTACCGCAGAGGAACTCGTTGAAACGGGCGGTCAGAGTCCTCCACTGTTCCGTGGTGTAGCTGGCTGCCTCGGCCTTAGGTGCGCCCAAAAGGAGAAGGGGGAGCAGCAGTGTCAGCAGTAACAGCAGGGAGATTCCTTTTTTCAGCATAAGTGGCTCCTTTCTGTGCTTTCTTCCTGTTTCCAAGGGAAAAAGGGGGAAAAATAAAGAATTGATTTGGATTTCATGGTTAGTTTACCATGACTGCCGCCTACCGTCAAGGAAAAGAATGGAAACAAGCTCCAAAAGCGAACACAACGGTACAAAGGTGCTGGGCGTTCTGTGCCGGAGCGGTTGAAAATTTCATTGCTTTTTCTTTCGTTTATGTATATAATACATTTAACGATCCTTAACATGGCTTGATAAAGGATGAGAGGGAGTGACGAGGCGTGAAAAACAATGATTTATCCACTGTATATGGTGTGCTTGCCCTGCTGTCAGTGCTGTTATTTGTAACCTACCTTCTGTTTGCACAAAAGAAGAATCGTCTGTTTTTGGCGCTGTTTGGCTGCGTTGCCCTTTCCAACAGCGGGTATTTTCTTCTGGCGGTCAGTCCCTCCGTGACGATGGCAAAAATCGCCAACGGCCTTTCTTATTTGGGCGGTGCCTTTTCTGTTTTGGTCATGCTGTTGATCATCTGCGAGGTGTGCCGTGTGCAAAAGCTGCGACGGCTGTCCTGGCTGCTCACAGGCATTAGCATTGTCGCTTTTTCCATAGCTGCCAGCGGAGACTGGCTGGGATTATTTTATCGATCCGTTTCTCTGGAAAGCATCAACGGTATGACCCATTTGGTGAAGGAATATGGCCCCCTGCATTGGGTATACGCGCTGTATCTGCTTGGCTATGTGCTGCTAATGGTGGGAATGATCGCATATGTCGCCGGAAGGAAGCGATTGGCTTCTCCCAAGTATACCCTGTTTTTGTTGGTAGCGGTTCTGTTAAATGTCGGGGTGTGGTTGGTGGAGCAGCTAATGGATGTGAATTTTGAGTTTCTGTCCGTCTCCTATATCGTCACGGCGGTTCTGCTTCTGCTCATCCACGGGATCCTTTGTGATTACGGTATCATGCAGCCCGAAGGCTCCCTGATCAGTGCGCAAATGCTGTCGCAGCTCAACACTTCCAGCAGAAGTCCCGATGCCTTGCCACCCAACATGGAGCATATGTTCTGCCGCTTCTCGGAAAAGGTCAGGACTCTCAGCTCTGCGGAGCGGCGGATCCTGAACTATTACATCCAGGGCCATCAAATCGCGGAAATTCCCGAATTGGCCTTTATCAGCATTCACACCGTAAAAAAGCACAACCGCAGCATCTACCAAAAACTGGAAATTGCTTCCAGAGACGAGCTGATGCTGTACATTGAGTTATTCCGCTGCTGCAATCGGCTGGAGGAATTAACTGCGGAGGAGCTATAAACAACATGCACAAACAGCCGATGTGCTGTTTGTGCATGTTTCACATTACCCCAAGAATACTTTCTCTGAAAAGTATCCTTGGGACCATTTTTTATATATAAAAATTCCATTATAATAGAGACATCCCATAGAAAAGGAGGGCTGCATTTTGAGAAAGCTGATAGAAGCATTGCTGCAAAATCTGTCTACAAAAGAGATGTTTTTGTTCAGAATTTCCTGCGCAAGCTGTGGCCTCGCATATGGCAACAGGCCCATGCGGTTCACAAAAGCAGGCGTTGCACCCGCTACACCTGCCAAGAAGATTCTCTACGATGCCCTCTATGAGCAGGAGCTTCGGGATGCATGGCTTATGGCCATTCGCAGCGGGACGGAGAACATGAACTATTGCCCCATCTGCAAACGGCTTGTCTGCAATCAGTGCTTCCTGATTTGTGAGGATCTGGATATGTGTGGCCAATGTGCCGCAGAGCTGCAGGAGCAGGGGCAGCCTGTCATGCCCTATATCATGGATGCTGCCATATGACACACGGAGAGAGCCATGAAAAAGATTTATATGTTTGCCGCACTGATGCTTCTTACCGGACTGTCTGCCTGCCGCGCCAAGGATGAGCCTGTCCTGACGGGCATCCTGTTTGACCGCGGGCATGGTTCCATGTGGGGAAACCAACTGTACATAGAGGTGCGCAGAAACGAAATTGTCACAGCAGGCTTTATCTCGGAGCGCACGGGTGATTGGGAAACCCGGGAGCACATTCCCATTACGGAAGACCAATGGAAAGCATTGGAAGCTGCGGTATTGAAATTGGAGCTGCAGGAAGAAACTGTATCCTGGAAGGATCGCCTGTTCGGGGGAACCGTGCTGGACGGCGGCGAGTACCGCCATTTGTCTTTGGTGCGCGGGAAGGAAGAATGCAAATACCGCTGGCCAAACAGTGAAGAAGCAAGGGCTTTGGAGGCCCTGCTGGAGCAGTTGGCCAAAGCAACGGAATAAAAAACAGGAGGATTGGAATATGTCTATTTTTGATCGATTGAACAAACCCGTCTCTGAACCGCCCAAGGCAGCACCCACCGTCTCTGCCCGGGAAATGACCTTTACCTTTGCAGCACTGCCGGAAAGTCTTTCCCAACTGCAAGCATTGCCGGAGGCCAAACTGGAAAATCCCTTCCAGACCGCCGCGCTGACGGTGCTGGCCCTGTGTGCCTACGCAGCAGAGGCATCCATTGGCACGGAAATGCTGAACTGGTTGAAGGGCCCCCGTCCTCTGACAAACCACGAGCTGTCCTTTTTGAAGGATCGCTTCCGTGAGGGGGTCCATGTCCCCTTCTCCTACTTCAAGGGTGCTACCCCTGAAAACGACTATGCCCCCTCTGCGCCCTACACCATTACGGTGGAGGCAGGCCCCTATGCCGATGCGAATTCCGGCTATAAGAAGCTGCATATTCGCAGCGGCGGTGCAGACAATCCCCGGGAGATTGTCCTGCGGCAAAAGGGTGACGGCACTTGGCTGCTGTGGGATCAGTTCCTTATGGTAGGGATCCGCCAACCCAAGTCTCAGGATCCTTGGGCATAAGGTTCTTCATGGAAAAGGAGAGAATTATGAAAAAATTGTCAGTTTTGCTGGTAATGCTGCTTTGCTTTATGCTGTGCGGCTGTCCGGAGGAGAATGAAACTCCACCGGTTGCCAAGGATGTACATATCAGCGCCGGTAAGATCGAGCCGGGCATGACCGTGAAGGATATGTTCGTGGAAGTGACCCTGGATCATCAGCCGATTGCCTGCCGCGTGGAGTTTACCGCTCTCACACCGAATGGCTATTATATCATGGCAGAGGATGAAGTGGTTCCTGAAGACTTCCTGATCCGTCTGGATGTGTACTATTCTCTGCCCAAGGGCTATGAGGTGGATCATATCAATGTCACCATGGACTGCGACGGTGGTGAGTATGACGGTACGGGCAGTGTGGGCAACGATGCTACGGGCTGCGTAGAGGCATGGTCTCATGCCATTTACGGCGAAGCCCAGGAAGAGCCTGCCATCCATCCTGTTGAGGTTCGGGTTTTGGAATTCGCCTCCGGAATGACCGTAAGCCAGATCAAGGTGGAGGTTACTGTGGACGGAATTCCCGTGGAAGCTACTGTCGGTGTGACGGAGCTCAGTGACAATGGTATGCGGGAAATGGATGCAGACGAGAAAATTCCTGAACATGCCCTTCTGCGACTCAATGTCTACTATGATCTGGAGCACGGTATCACTCTGGATGATATTGAAGTGACCGCTGATTTCCCGGGTGGCGAGTACGACGGAACGGGAAGTGTTAAGGAGTATGAGGATGGTCGGGTACAGGCATGGTCCCATGCTATTTACGACACACTGGTGCCGGAAGAATCCACTACACAGACTACCACCGAAACAACAACCCAAGCTCCCACCGAAGCAACAACCCAAGCGCATGTCCACAGTTGGACGGAGCAGACACCTGATTTCGTTTTTGTATCCTGTACAGAGGATAGCGTGAAAACCTATACTTGCGGCTGTGGTGAAACGAGGCAGGAGACGGTTCCTGCACCGGGCCATGATTTGAAGGATGCTGGAACGACTCCGCCTACCTGCACAACAACCGGTAGTCGAGTGCAGCTCTGCCAGCGCTGCGCCCAAGGCTTTATCGAAGACATCCCTGCCACGGGTCATAGCTGGTCTGCGTGGGAAAAGGACACCGGCCGTGTGCATAAGCGCAGCTGCTCTCTCTGCGGTGCAGAGGAAACGGCAAATCACAACATTCCTTCCGGTTCGGTCACTTGTACCGATTGCGGTGCGGATATCGTAAATTAACGCAAAAAGGAGAAGCCTATGAAAAAGAGATTGTTTTCCATACTGCTTTGTCTGGCACTTGCACTGGCACTCCTGCCGGCTTCTGTCAGTGCGGTCACCGTTGTCAATGAGGTAGACCTGAGTCTGGAAACTCCGGTAGCCGGGCAGTATCCCCCCGGTACCGCCACATGGAACGGCAGCGGCTATGCCATTTATGCCATCGACTGGTATGATTGCACTGAGGATAGATATCTGGAATCGGACGAGTTGATTCAGGAAAATCATCAGTATCGGGCAACCCTGTGGGTCGAGGCCGACAGCGGTTATGAATTCAACTGCGAGAATGACAATGTCCCCGGTATCACTGCCTATGTCAACGGACAGAAGGTAGAGGCATACAAGGCCTTTGAATACAAAGCATGGGCCATGGTCTGCATGGACTATTATTTCCCCAACATCGGCTCGACAGAGCCCGAACATACCCATACCGCCTCTGACTGGCGCACTACGCAGGTCTATCATTACAAGGTTTGTACCACCTGCGGCGATTTCCTGGAGCAAGAGGATCACTATGGTGGTGTCAGCAGCTGCGCAGAGCCTATGGTCTGCGCTGCCTGCAACTATGCCTATCGGGAAGCCCACGAGAATCACACGCCGGACACCTCCAAATGGGTCGCCCGGGCAGAGCTGTACCACTTCCACAAGTGCATTTATTGCGGTGCCCATTGCGACATTGAGGATCATCTCTGGAGCCCCAGATACCATGCAGTAGATGCACGGGGACATGCGTACCAGTGTGCCGATTGCATGGGATATGACACAATACATCCCCATAATCCCGGCCCCGCTGCCACGGAAAGCTCTCCCCAGACTTGTAAGGACTGCGGCTACATCATTGCGCCGCCCAAGAATCACACCCACACTTTGACCGCTGTAGCAGAGGTCGCTCCCACCTGTATGGATCCGGGCGTGAATGCCTACTATAGCTGTAGCGGTTGCAGCCAGCTCTTTCGGGATGCTGCCGGTACCGATGCCTATGCCTCTAACGAGGAGCTGGTCATCCCGCCTCAGGGACATCAGATTTCCAACGGCTGGGAGTTTAACGAGGTCACCCACTGGCGTACCTGCGCAGTTTGCAGCGAAAAGATGATCGAAACCGACATGGAGCATGAGCTGCTGGATGGCAAATGCACCACCTGTGAGTTTAGCAGCACTCCTGCCACGGCACCCAGCTCCGAAACCACAGAAGCTACCACCGAATCCACGGAAACGACGGAACCCACCGAGGTTACCGAGCCTACAGAAGCTGCGAAGCCCCAAAAGAACGAAAAAGACGGGCTGCCCTGGTGGGCGCTGGTTCTGATTGCCTTGGGCGCTGTGTGCATCGGTGTCGGCGGTGGTGTGCTGTTGCTGAATATGAGCAAGAAAAAGAGGTGACCTGCTATGAAAAAAATGTTTTCCTTATTGCTTTGTCTGCTGCTCCTGTGCAGCATGATCCCCTCGGTTCCGGCCGCCGGAGATGTGCCCAAAATCACAATGCAGCCTCAGAATTATCACTATCCGGAATACAGTGTAGCAATTTATACGGTTAAGGTCAGTGGCAGCAATCTCCATGCGACATGGTATTTGGAATACGAGGGAACGACCTATACGCTATCTGACAATCAAAACCCCATGGAGCCATGGGAAGCCTATGCCGGCGAATCCTATGGCCCCATCGGAGGAGATTCCAACACCTTCGGCTGGTTTTTCGGAGGCATCGAAGCCGGTCTGAACGGCGCAGAGATTTGGTGCGTCATTGAAGACGGGCACTACGATGTGACCAGCGCCCGTGCCGTCATCACGGTACAGGGAAGTGCCATGCCTCCGGAAATTCTGGATATGCCCGCAGAATGTATTGCGAAGCGCGGGGAGACGGCAGAGCTTCGCTGTATTTCCCGAAGCGTGGACGAATCACAGCTGACCTTTCAGTGGTACGAAACCGCAACCGGAAGGTTGCAGGATGTCCGTGCCATTGAGGGTGAGGATTGCGATTTCTTCTTTTGCGACACAAGCAAGGTAGGAACGCGCTACTATGTGTGCTGTGTTACAAGCGATGCAGGAGGCATGGTCTATTCCGGTGTTTTGCCGGTGACCGTGACAGACGAGGTTCCCACAACAGGCGGAACGCCGCCTCAGTTCGTGACGGAGAGCCTTCCCCAGGCGATTGTGGGCAGTGCATACTCCTTCCTTTTGGAGAGCACCGATCCCCTTGCATCGTATTGCCTCTGGTATAACCCCGGAAAGGCAAACGATTTTGAAAAAACCGGTCTGGTGCTGAACGAGCAAGGCTTGCTCAGCGGTACACCCGCAACGGCGGGCAGCTATACCTTTACCATTTGCGCAGCGAATACAAACGGTGAGGATTATCGGGAGTTTACGCTGACGGTGGCAGAGCCCGCGGAACCCTCCACGGCAGAGCCCACGGAATCAACGCAGACCACGACGCAGACCACGACCGCAACGCCCCCCGCAACCACGACAGAATCCGCAACCACAGCAGCTCCCACAAGGGAAGAAGTGCCCAAAACGGAAGCAGCTCAACCCTCCGAAACGCCCGAGGACAACACGGGCTTCCCTTGGTGGGGCTATCTGCTGCTCGTTCTGGGAGGCATCACAGCAGGCATTGGCATCTCGTACATCTTTATCAACCAAACATTAAGGAGGAAATGAAAATGGCAAAACACACTTGTGCAATCTGCGGTGCAGAAATCGGTTTGATGTCGGAGCAAAAGCTGGCCGACGGCAACTTCATCTGCAGAAAGGTCTGTAGCAAAAAGACCCTGAAAAAACTGAACAAAGTGGAGGCGACTCTGAGTGATGTCACCGCTCACCTTGAACAGCTCGAGAAAGGCACCCGCATCTGGAACGAGCTTTTGCTTCCGCTGAAAAAGGCAAAGAACAAGGAGGAAAAGCTGAAGTGCTTTGGTGTGGGTGGAACACTGCTGTATGTTTCTCCCTCTACCGGTTTAGTGGCATTGGTAGAAACCCGTCATAAGTTCTTCCTTTTCGGCAAAACAGAACACGCCTGCGTCTATCGTCTGGCGGATTTGATCCGGTATGATTACGAGGAAGAATCGGTCCGGAATTCCGAAGGAAAAACGGAAACCAAGGAATACTGCTACATGGTCTTCAATGACACCGTCGGCCTCTACGAATTCCGTCTGGAGGTTGCCAACAGCAAGAGCTATGAGAGCATGGCAAAATACCTTGATACGCTCTTCGGCATTCAGAAGACCCTGCGCAATTCCTTCAAGAATGCAAAGCGGCAGATGAACGCAATCAAATCCTTTGCCGGTGCAGTGAAGGCTGCCGCCGATGGGACACTGGATGAAGCGCAGGCTGCCTCCACCATTGAGGCAATGGATGCCTCTGTCTATGGCGACAGAACCGAGTGGATCCGAAAAGCAGACGAAGCTCTGGCTGCATTCCGGTAATTCCCGTTGGATCCCCCAATATCGTTTAAAAGGAGAAATGGTTATGTGCAACATGAAACGATTTTTGGCACTGCTTCTTGCATTTGTGATGCTGGTGAGTCTGGCAGCCTGCGGTGGAAGCGAGGATCCCGCTCCTGAAACAACGGTGCCCACCCAAACGACCGATGGAACCGATCCAACCCAAACCCAGCCGTCGGGGAATGACGAGTCTCTGATGCTCCATGAGAACACTTTCTTTACCGTGGGCTATTCCTCGGAGGATGGCTGGACTCTGTCAGAGGATGATACCTATACCTCCGAAGGCGGCGGCAACGCCTACCTGCAAATTCTCGACGAGGACGGCTATTCCGAACTGAGTGTGCGCATTGATGCTTACGACGAGGGTGCCTCCGACTTCCGGGAAGCACTGCATTTCAACAGCGTTGATATGAAGGCCTATGTGGACGGAACCTGTGCGCTGGAAACCATCGGCGGTTTGCAGATGGCTGCCGTGGATAAGGGGGACGGAGAATGGTCCTTCTATGGCCGTGATGAGGCCGCCGGCGTTTCCTACACCGTTGATGTAAGCGACTGGGAGGATGCGCGCATTTCTGCGCTGATCGAAAACATCACCTTTACCGCTTCCGCAACAGACAACATCGATCCTCCCTGGCCCTGGGAAGGCGAGCCTATCTCCGGCGGCACAATGAGCCAGACCGTTGGTACTTATACGCTGCATGCGCAGTTCCTGCCCATGGGCGAGCCGTTGGTCACCTATGAGACCTTTGAGCACGACATTGCCGTCCTTGGCGACAAGGTTTACATCCTGAGTGACTGCGCTCTGTATCAGTATGCTTACGATGGTGCATCCCTGTCCTTCCTGAAGGAAATCCCACTGGACAGTGAGTATGAGATTCTGGAAAAGGGTGCAGACGGCAACATCATTTTGTCCAGCTTTATGGAACCCGTGATCGGACACAACGGAGAGTCTGTTCAGTTCTCCTACGAGGGACCCGAGAGCTTTGCCGTAGCACCCGGTGCCACCTGGGGCATTAGCTGGTTCTACTCCGGCGAGGATTGCCAGCTGTATTCCTTCCATAACGGCGCATTGAACGGCAGTCCCTTCCCCTTCCCCGAGGTGGAAAGCATCAGCCAGGTCAACATTGACAACAATTATATTCTGGTAAGCGGTTCTTCCGTTGAGGATAATGAACAGTATGTCTTTGTCTACGATTACGCCGGCGAGCTGATGATGAAGCTGGGCGGCGAGCCAGGCGGCTGGGGTCTGGGATCCATCACCTACGCCATGAGTACCGACAACGGCTTCCTTGCTCTGGACGGCAATATGCGCCAGGTCGTTTTGTGGACGGCCGACGGCACATGGATCGGCGCAGTGGATGACAGTGATCTGTTTGGCACCTCCTATCCATGGATTGCCGCTGCTGATGTAGACGAGGATGGCAGTATTCTGGTTATCATGAGCGAGGAACGGGCTGATGAATCCGCAGATGAAGTGATCGTCTTTAAGCTTTCCGGTTTCTGAGCCATTGGGGTAAATGAACAACGCACAAGCCTCCGCAAAGGCTTGTGCGTTGAGCGTGTCAAAGAACCTGTATCGTAGGGGCGATTCATGAATCGCCCGCCTGTGAAATGTTTCGGTTTCGCCAAAAAT
>JAZOAV010000040.1:0-64806 GCA_045595645.1 Faecousia sp. | reverse complement strand
TGTCCTTGTTGTTTTTTCGAGCAGCTCTGATTTCTGCTGCTTCTGCTTCCGTAAATTGATAACGTTTTGGCATTTTTATCACCCATCCTATTATATCAAATTATGGAGCATTTTTCAATAGTTTTAATTAGGTTTTAGTATGAAGACTATGCTGTCAAGTCCTCTTATGCCATTGTCCTTATGACCCCGGAAGATGAGGGGAGAGATGGCACTTGGCGTCCCCGACAAAATGTTGTTTTGGAATACGGCTATTTTGTCGGACGGCTTGCACGAGAAAATGTCTGTCTTCTTACCCACGAGCAGGGAAAGATGATGAGTATTCCGTCCGACCTTGCAGGGATGTATCGGATTTCTCTGGATAAAGGAACTTGGTTACTGGAACTGCGTGAGGCACTGAATAAGGCTGGAATTTCCGTTAATTTCTGACAAAAACAAGAATTAGTATAAGCTGAAATGATGCAACGCCCTTGAAAACCGAGGTTTTCAAGGGCGTTGTTCTGTATCGCAGAGATGCAAAAAGAGCAGCCCGAAGGCTGCTCTTTGCAGATAAAAAGTATCTTACTTGACCTCGACAGTAGCGCCGGCTTCCTTCAGATCGTTGGCGAGCTTCTCTGCGTCTTCCTTGGAGATAGCTTCCTTCAGCTTCTTGGGGCAGTTGTCAGCGATTTCCTTAGCTTCCTTCAGGCCCAGGCCGGTAGCGGCACGGATGACCTTGATGACATTCAGCTTGGAAGCGCCGCAATCCTTCAGGATGACGTCGAATTCGGTCTTCTCTTCCACTTCAGCAGCGGCAGCAGCGGGAGCAGCAACAGCAGCAGCAGCGGCAGAAACGCCGAAGGTATCTTCCAGAGCATGGACGAGCTCAGCCAGTTCCAGAACGGACAGGCCCTTAACTGTTTCGATGATAGCAGCGATCTTTTCAGACATGGTAATATCCTCCTAAAAGTAATATGTTTTGATGATTAGGCTTCCGCAGCTTCTTCTGCGGGAGCGGGGCCGGCCTTCTGCTCACGGATCTGGTCAATGACGAATGCCAGAGCGGTGATGGGAGCCAGGAAGGTGCCCAGGACCTGAGCGATGAGAGCATCCTTGGAGGGAAGCTCGCCGAAGCCCTTGAGCTGGTCAGCGGACAGGACGGAGCCTTCTACGAGGCCGCCCTTGATTTTCAGAACATTCTTGTTCTTCTTGGCAAATTCGCAAATGATACGAGCAGGAGCGATGGGGTCACCGGTAGTGACGGCGAGAGAAGTGGTGCCGTTGAGCAGCTCATCGAACTCGGAGTAGCCGGCCTTGTTGGCGGCGAAGCGAGTCAGAGTGTTCTTCACGACGGTATACTCAACACCGGCTTCACGGAACTGGTTACGCAGTGCGGTATCCTGTGCGACAGTGATGCCCTTGTAATCGACGAAAACTGCGGAAGTAGCGTTCTGCAGCTTTTCGGTCAGAGCATCGACAATTGCCTTCTTGCTTTCAAGTACCTTGATATTGGGCAATGTTGTCACCTCCGAAAAAAATCCTCATGCCAAAAGACATGAGGACACAAAAATCTCGTTAAAAAATTCTGTGTAACCTCGGCAGGCCCGTAAGGGTTAGGGTAAAACCACCTGCTGTCTTTGGCAACCTCAGACATTATAGCAGAAAAAACTGCTTTGTCAAGCCCTTTTTCAAAGTTTTTTGTATTTTTTCTAAAAAACTTGTCATAAATAATTCACAAAAAATTTCTTTGCTTTTTGACCGAAACAGGGTATAATAAAGATAGAATTTATAGAAAAGGAGCGATTTTCATGGAACCCATCCGAATTACCCGTGACAACTTTGAAGCTGAGGTGCTTTGCAGCGACAAGCCCGTTTTGCTGGATTTCTGGGCAAGCTGGTGCGGTCCCTGCCGTCAGGTGCTTCCCATTTTGGACGAAATCGCCGCCGAGCGCAGCGATATTAAGGTCTGCAAGATCAATGTGGACGAAGAACAGGAATTGGCGGAACGCTACGACATTACCACCATCCCTACCCTGATCGTGTTTAAGGAAGGCGAAATCACCGCGCAAACCTCCGGTGCCCGTCCCAAGGCGCAGATCTTAGCCATGCTGGGGTAAGCCTATGGTGTACGATGTGATGATTTTGGGCGGCGGGCCTGCGGGCTACTCCGCTGCCCTCTATGCCGCAAGAGCGGGTTTGCACACTCTGCTCTTGGAGCGGTTGAGCGTGGGCGGTCAGATGACCCTGACGGAGCAGATTGACAATTACCCGGGGTTACCCGAGGGCATTGACGGCTATTCTCTGGGTCAGGCTATGAAGCAGGGTGCGGAACAGGCAGGAGCCAAGACGGTATTTGCCGAAATTTTGTCTGTGGAATTGGATAAGCCCGAAAAAATTGCCCACACGGACAGCGGTGATTTTACCGCTCGCACTGTCATTATCGCCACCGGCGCAGCCCATAAGCATTTGGGCGTTGCCCACGAGGAGGAGCTGACGGGGCGGGGCGTACATTACTGCGCCACCTGCGATGCCATGTTCTACCGCAACAAGACCGTCGTTGTGGTGGGCGGAGGAAACACCGCCGTGGCAGCCGCACAGGTGCTTTCCCGCTTGAGTAAGCGGGTCGTGCTGGTGCATCGCCGTGACAGCTTGCGTGCAAGCCGCGCCGAGCAGAATGCACTGCCTGAGAGTGTGGAATTCCGCTGGAACAGTGCCGTTTCTGAGCTGTTGTACGAAAAACGGTTGACGGGATTGGTGCTGAAAAATCTGCAAACAGGCGAAACGGAGCAGATCGATTGCGACGGCCTGTTCGTCAGCGTGGGACAAAGCCCCAATACGGAGCTGTTCCGTGGCAGTGTGCGCTTGGACGAGAGTGGATTCATTGCGGCGGGTGAGGATACCAAGACGAATCTTGCCGGTGTCTTTGCGGCGGGAGATGTGCGTAGCAAGCTGCTGCGGCAGGTCGTCACCGCCGCCTCCGACGGTGCCGTTGCCGCATATATGGCAGAAGACTACTTGAAAAATGCCTGAACCTTTGCTGTGAACCAAAAAAACCGCCGATTTCGGCGGTTTTTTTGGGAATTAGGTTAGGGAGAGCAGGACAGGGCCCTGATTACTTGGGGCGAGAAGGGCGCAGAGGCAGCCGTTTTCGTCGAAGAAGGGCATGGCGGCATTGCGCTCGTCCTCGCTGAAGGAAAGACCGGCTTGTTCTACTGCCTGTTGCAGGGCGGCTTGGTAGTCCTCCATGGAGAAACCGGCGGTGGAAACAATCTCCCGTATGCTGGCTTCCTCGCAATCCGACACATTGAGAGTGTAGATCCAATAGGAGGGAGCGGCGTCGAATTTTTGCGCCTCGATCAGCAGACTCAGCACATCCGCATGGAGGCTCCAGCGATAATCTACGGCGGAATAGGGAATTTCGCCCGCTTCCAGTGAAGCATAGGAGAGCTGCACCTGCAAATCTGCATTTACGGCGGCGGCAGTCTCCCCGGGGAGATTGACAAAGGGGACACGGTAGATATATTCGTTGCCTGCATCGTCCATATTATATAGTAGGGATAGCTCCTCTACATAGGGAATATCCGTCAAAAGGGGAGCGATCTCCGTGCTTGTGGAAACAGTTGCGGAAACGGGAGTGTTTGTGGGCAGCTCCGTGGTGGGCGGGGGTGTGCTTTGGTTGCAGGCGGTCAGACAGAACAGGAGAATAACCGTCAGCCCACGCAAAATGTAGTTTTTCATGGAATTTGTTCCTCCAATCGGGTTTTGCGTTCAGGTTCACAAAAGGGCAGCACGGCATTGCCTTTCAAAGGGGGGCATGGTGCGGTGCGTGTCGATGGTGCGTACACGGGTCGATGTGGGCATCGACCCCTACGGATTTTTAAGAAGATGATATCATGTCGGTGGTACATAATCATTGTCAATTCTCCATTGTCAATTCCCAAGAGGTGCGTTGGACGACAGACAAA
This sequence comes from Faecousia sp., assembly GCA_045595645.1. Lineage (GTDB taxonomy): Bacteria > Bacillota > Clostridia > Oscillospirales > Oscillospiraceae > JAZOXB01. Next base: position 60,865 of record JAZOAV010000040.1, on the reverse strand, counting down.
TCTCCCGTTGTGGGTTTACAACGGGAGGTTTTCTTATAACAGAAGGGAATTGGCGACGCCGAAGTAGACCAGCAGGGAGAGAGCATCGACGATGGTGGTGATAAAGGGGCTTGCCATAACCGCAGGGTCGAGGCCCAGCTTTTTGGCGAACAGGGGCAGGACGGCACCTACCACCTTGGCTGCCAGCACCGTCAGAGCCATGGTGAAGCAGACCACCATTGCCACCATAACGGTCACTTCAGGGTTGCCGAGGAGCATGCGGTCAATGAGCATAAGTTTGGCAAAGCAGGCCAGCGACAGAGCCACGCCGCACAGCACGGACACCCGAATTTCCTTCCAAACCACCCGCCACAAGTCGGAAAATTCCACCTCGCCCAAGGATAGGGCACGGATGATGGTGACGGAGGACTGGGAGCCGGAGTTACCGCCGGTGCCCATGAGCATGGGAATAAAGGTGGTCAGTACCACTTGTGCCGCAAGCGCACTTTCAAAGCCGGTGATGATCATTCCTGTGAAGGTGGATGACACCATGAGGAACAGGAGCCAGAAAATACGGTTTTTGAACAGCTCAAAGACAGAGGAACGGAGATAGGAACGCTCCGAGGGCAGCATACCGCCCATCTTTTCGATGTCCTCCGTGGCCTCGTCTTCCATGACATCCATGGCATCGTCGAAGGTGACGATACCCACCATGCGGTACTCCGCATCCACCACGGGGAATGCCAAGAAGTTGTAGTGGGAGAACATCTGCGCCACTTCTTCCTGATCCGTGTGGGTGTTGACGGAGATGACATTGGTTTCCATGAGCTCGGAGATGGTCATTTCGTCATCCTCGGCCAAGAGCAGGTCTTTGACTGTGACCAAGCCCAAAAGGGTTCTGTCTTTTGTGACATAGCAGGTGTAGATGGTTTCCTTGTCCACACCTGTGCGGCGAATCCGCAAAATCGCTTCCTCCACCGTCATGGCGGGGCGCAGGGACACATATTCCGTGGTCATAATGGAGCCTGCGGAATGTTCCGGGTAGCGGAGAATTTCGTTGATTTCCCGCCGCATTTCATGGTCGGCCTGTGATAAAATGCGCCGCACCACATTGGCGGGCATTTCCTCAATCACATCTACCGCATCGTCAACATACATTTCCGAGAGCACTTCCCGCAGCTCGGCATCGGAGAAGCCGCGGATCAAAAGCTCCTGCGCATCGGGTTCCATTTCAACAAAGGTTTCTGCCGCCAGCTCCTTGGGCAGCAGACGGAAAAACAGGGGCAGGCGTTCCTCCTCTAACTCGGCAAAGACATAGGCAATGTCCGAGGGATTCATGGTGGTAAGGATGTCCCGCACCGTGGCATACTTCCGCTCTTCAATGAGTGCGGAAAGGGTCGTTGCAATACTGATATTATGTTCAGACATAGTTTGCCTCCTTTAAAATGTGATGTGGGGAGGCAGATCGGAATCTAAGGAACGCAGAGGACGACGGCCCCCGCCTGTCGACTTCGGTCTACCGCTATACTGCCGCTGTCCATTGTGTTCCCTCCTTCAAAGTCAAATGATTTGGTACCGTTTAAGAAAGAATGAATTGACACCTCGTGTCATGAATTGATGCTGACGCATCATGATTTCTCGCTTCGCTCCATGAATTGAATTGCAGCCCCTATGCGCCGCAAGGCTGCAATTCATTATAATGGTATTAGTTTATGCTGAAACTGCCGTTTTGTCAAGGAAAAAGCAAAAAAATTGCCTGCGTGTCGGGAAATTGGTGGAGCTGACGAGAGAATTCCGTCGAATCATGTGTGTTCATGGGAAAACAGACAAAATTATGAGAATTCCTTGAAAGCAGTTGAAATTTTTGTGCAAAGTGGTATAATTGATATGGAACTGCGATTTTTATGGAAAGGGAGGCCGCCTATGGATACAAACGATTATGCGATGCACAATCTCCTGAAGAAGTTTGCCTGCGGAGAGGCACCGAGAGCCTATACCTATATGGGCTGCCATCGCCAAAAGCGGGGCGGGAAGGACGGCTTCGTTTTTCGGGTTTGGGCACCCCATGCAAGTGCGGTCAGCGTGGTGGGGGATTGGAACTTCTGGAATACGGAGGATCTGCCCATGACTCTGCTGGAATATGGCGTGTGGGAGGCGTTTTCGCCCTATGCGCAGGAGGGGCAGTGCTACAAATTCTATGTGCAGAGTTCTGACGGACAGGCTGTGTACAAGCGGGACCCCTACAGCTTTGCAAGCAGTGTTCTGCCGGACACTTCGGGGCGAATTTGTACTCTGAGCCGTTACACCTGGGGCGATGCAGACTATCGTCGCCAGCAGGGGAAGCGGAAATTGACAGACAGCCCTATGAATATTTACGAGGTGCATTTCGGCTCGTGGAAGAAAAAGGAGGACGGCAGCTATCTCAGCTATGAGGAGATGGCGGCAGAGCTGATTCCCTATGTGAAGGAGATGGGCTACACCCACATCGAGCTGATGCCCATGACGGAGTATCCCTATGACCCGTCCTGGGGCTATCAGGTGACAGGCTACTACAGCCCTACGGCTCGCTACGGCGATCCCTTCGGCTTTATGAAATTCATCGATTCCTGTCATCAGGAGGGCATCGGTGTTCTGCTGGACTGGGTGCCCGCCCATTTTCCCAAGGATGAGTACGGTCTGGTTGAGTTTGACGGGACTTGCTGTTATGAGTTGTCCGATCCCCTGATGAATGAGCATCCCGATTGGAAAACCCGTATTTTTGATCTGGGAAAGGGAGAGGTGCAATCCTTCCTCATTTCCAATGCGGTATTTTGGCTGGAGCAGTATCACATTGACGGCATTCGGGTGGATGCGGTGTCCTCCATGCTCTATTTGGACTTCGGACGGACGGAATACCGCCCCAACCGCTACGGCGGCAAGGAAAATTTGGAGGCCATTGCCTTCCTGCGCAAGCTGAATCGTGCGGTCTTTGCCGCAAGGCGCAACGCCATTCCCTGTGCCGAGGAATCCACGGCCTTCCCCCTGGTCACGAAGCCGGACTATGACGGCGGCCTGGGCTTCCTGTTCAAGTGGAATATGGGTTGGATGAACGATATGCTGCGCTATATGGCCTTGGATCCTCTGTGGCGCAAGGGAAGTCACAATTTGGTGACCTTCTCTATGACCTATGCCTTTTCGGAAAACTATATTCTGCCTCTGTCCCATGACGAGGTGGTGTATGAGAAAAAATCCCTCGTCGATAAGATGCCCGGCAGCTATGATGATAAATTTGCCAATCTGCGTGCCTTCTTTGGCTTTATGATGGGGCATCCGGGGAAAAAGCTCAGCTTTATGGGCAACGAAATTGCCCAGTTTGCCGAGTGGGATTACAAAACACAAATCAACTGGCAGCTTTTGGACTATGAACGCCATCGGCAGATGCAGCGGTATGTGCGGGATCTGAACCGGTTCTACTTGGAAAACAGCCCCCTGTGGAACAACGACGGCGATTGGAATGGTTTCCAATGGATCAGTCCGGATGACAAAGAACATTCTGTCATTGCCTTCCGCCGCATAGACAGAAGGGGACGGGAGCTGATCGTGATTTGCAATTTTTGCCCTGTGGAGCGGCAGAACTACCGTATCGGCTTGCCCAAGGCGGGCGTTTACGAGGCGGTGTTCCAAAGCGATGCGGAGCAATACGGTGGCTTCGGCACACTGCTCCCACCGGTCACTGCGGAAAGAATACCCTTGCACGGCCTGCCCTTCAGCGGCGGCTTGACCTTAGCACCCCTGTCGGTGGCCTTCTATAAGAGAAGGGTCACACCCAGGCGGAAAATTACTATGAAGGAGAACGAAGGATGAAATTTCAGAAAAAGCATTGTGTAGCCATGCTCCTGGCCGGCGGTCAGGGCAGTCGTCTCATGGTTTTGACGGAGGATACGGCAAAGCCTGCGGTTCCCTTCGGGGGCAAATATCGCATCATTGATTTTCCTCTTTCCAACTGTGTCAATTCCGGCATCGACACGGTGGGCATTCTCACCCAGTATCAGCCCTTGGAGCTGAACGAGTATATCGGCAACGGTCAGCCTTGGCGGCTGAACCGTTCCCATGGCGGTGTGCAGGTCTTGCCACCCTATGCCCAAAGCAAGAAATCCGAGTGGTATAAGGGCACAGCCAATGCCATTTATCAGAATATCCCCTTTATTGAGCGTTATGACCCTGATAATGTGCTGCTTCTCTCCCCCGACCACATTCATAAGATGGACTATGCCGCCATGCTGCGCCACCATACCAAGATGGATGCGGATTGCACCATTGCCGTGCGCACCGTGCCCATTGAGGAGGCCAGCCGCTTCGGCATTATGAATACCAGAGCAGACAGCTCTATCTATGAGTTCGAGGAGAAGCCCAAGCAGCCTAAGAGCACCAATGCCTCTATGGGTATCTACATCTTCAAATGGGAGATTCTCAAGAAATTCCTCATTGCCGACGAGAATGACCCCGCCAGCGACAACGACTTTGGCAAGAATGTGATTCCCGCATTGCTGAATGCAGGGCATAAGCTCTATGCCTACGAATTCCAGGGCTATTGGAAGGATGTGGGCACCATCAACTCCCTGTGGGAGGCCAATATGGAGCTTTTGGGAAAGGAGCCTGCCTTCAACATCTACGGCGATCAGGGTGAGCGTATTTACGCCCGAAACTATGCCAAGCCCTCCACCTATCTGGCAAAGGGTGCCAGAACGGAAAACTGCTTCATTGCTGAGGGCTGTGAAATCTACGGCAGTGTGAAGCATTCCATTCTCTCTACCGGGTGCACCGTGGCAGCGGGAGCCATTGTGGAGGACAGCGTGATCATGCCCAATGTGGTCATTGAGGCCGATGCGGTCATCCGTCATGCTATCGTCGGAGAGGACTGCCATGTGGGCAGAGGCGCATTTATCGGCGGTGCCTTTGCCGAGGATGAGGAAAAGAAAATCAGTGTGGTAGGCAAGGCCAAGCACATTGAAGCCAATCGGGTCATTCGGCCCGGCGAGATTTGCTGAACAGGGGAGGCTGTGATTATGACAATGATGGGTATTATTTTTGCCAATATTTACGATAAAAATATGGGAACGCTGACCAGAATGCGTACCATGGCCTCCGTGCCCTACGGCGGCCGCTATCGGCAGGTAGACTTTCCTCTGTCTAATATGAGCAATTCCGCCATTCGCCATATTGGCATTATTACCAATGAAAAGTATCAATCCCTGATGAATCACATCGGCTCCGGTCAGGAGTGGGATGTGGATTTGGAGGAGGGCGGTCTGCAATACCTGAACCCCTTTGCCATGGGACATGACGACAATTCCTTCAAGAACGGCAAGTATCGGGGTAAGCTGGATGCCCTCAAGTGCGCCATGAGCTTTTTGGAGCTGTCTAAGGAGGACTATGTGGTGCTGGTAGACGGCAGTGTGCTGTGCGCCATGAACTATCGGGAAATCCTGAAGGATCATGTGGAATCCGGTGCCGATGTGACCGTGGTGGTCAAGGATAGCATCTGTAACGGAGAAAAAGAGGTAGATTTGGCTCTGCGGATGGACGAAGCGGGTAAGGTGATCGACATTGCCTGCAAATGGGCGGCACCTGCGGGCTTCTACGCTTCCACCGGTGTGTTTATTATGAGCCGCAAGCTCCTGATGGAGAAGATCGAGGAGGCGGTGTCCCGTGACCGTTACCATTTGGAGCGGGATCTGGTCATGCACGGCTTCCATGAGGGCATGAAGATCCATGCCCACCGCTTTGAGGGCGTGGCACTGTACAACGAGAGCGAGCTGGAATACTTCAACAATTCTATGGCTCTGCTGAAGCCCGAGGTGCGCAACGGCCTGTTTGGCTGTCCTGATTTGGCGATTTATACCAAGGTTCGTGACGAGGTGCCCAGCTCCTACGGTGAGCACGCAGAGGTCCATGACTGTATTGTGGCTGACGGCTGTGTGTTGGAAGGCAAGGCAGAGCGGTCGATTCTGTTCCGTGGTGTGAAGATTGCGGAGGGTGCCGTTGTGCAGGATTGCGTCATTATGCAGGATACGGTGATCGGCCCGGGCGCAAAGCTCCAGCATGTCATTTTGGATAAGGATGTGACGGTGCAGGCAAATGTCAGCTTCTGCGGCACTAAAAATCATCCTGTGATCGTAGGGAGAGGCGGCGCAGTATGAGAATTGCAATGGTAGCCTCTGAAGCCGCGCCCCTTGTCAAGACGGGCGGCTTGGGAGATGTGATGCAGGCCTTGCCCTTGGAACTGTCCCGCTTGCGGGGCAACGAGGTCGCACTGTTCCTGCCCTACTATAAAAAAATCAAGGAAAACAAAGACCTTGCCGTAGAGGAGATTGGTTCTTTTACGATGGATTTGGCTTGGCGGGAGAGCTATGTGGGCATTTTTCGTCTGAAAAGCCGCCGTAAAAAGCTACAGGTCTATTTCATTGACAACGACTATTATTTCGGCGGTCGGAATACGGTATACGGTGATTTCGACGACGGCGAGCGCTTCGCCTATTATTCCAAGGCGGTCATGGCGGCTTTGTATTATTTGGATTTCAAGCCCGAGGTGCTCCATTGCCACGATTGGCAGGCGGCCATGGCTGTGGTCTACTGCAAGGCGCTGTACCGAAACTGGTGCCCTGAGGCAAAAGCCGTATTCACCATTCATAATGTGGAGTATCAGGGCTGGGCAGAGAGCAGCTTCTTTGACAGCGTGCTGGGTCTGCCCGAGGAATTCCGTGGGGCCATGACCTTTGACGGTGCGATCAACCTGATGAAGGGTGCCATTCAGTTGGCAGATATGGTCACTACCGTATCCAAGACCTACGCCAAGGAGCTGTGCTATCCCCAGTATGCCCACCGCTTGGACGATATGCTGCGGAGCTGCCGCCTGACGGGGATTACCAACGGCATTGATACCGATGTTTACAATCCCGAAACCGATCAGGCTCTGTGTGCGCCCTACAGTGCCAAGTGTTTGGACGGCAAGGCAGAGAACAAACGGGCTTTGCAGCGGGAGCTGGGCTTGGAGGAAGACCCTGATGTGCCGATTTTGGCTATGGTCACGCGTCTGGCAGGTCACAAGGGCATTGACCTGCTGTGCTATATCGCGATGAAGCTTTTGGAGCGGAAGGTGCAGCTCGTCATTGTGGGAACGGGCGAAAAGCAGTACGAATACGGCTTGAGTGCCTTGGCTCGCCAACACGAGGAACAGGTGGCAGTGTGCCTGCGCTTTGACCCTGCGCTGGCCAGTCGGGTGTATGCGGGTGCGGATTTCTATCTGATGCCCTCCAAGTCCGAGCCCTGCGGTCTGTCCCAGCTCATTGCCATGCGCTACGGCACGGTGCCTGTGGTTGCCGCAACGGGCGGTCTGCGGGATACGGTGCTGCCTTACGGCGAGGCAGGAGGCAGGGGCTTTGTATTCTACGACTACAACGGTGAAGCATTTTTGGATGCCATTGACCGTGGCCTTGCCCTGTATGCCGAGGACAGAGAGGCGTTCAATGCCTTGGTGAAGGCAGATATGCGCGTTGACTTTAGCTGGCGGCACCCCGCCGCAGAATATATGCAGCTCTATCGGGAGCTGTAGAGGGCGTTCGCCCTCGTCGATATAAATCCCTTGTGGGATTTTCGATATGCGCCCTGCGCTCGATATGTGCTATGCACTCGATATGCCCTGCGGGGCGAGAGGGATTGATATCATATCGCATCGCATAGCGATATATCGCTTTTGCGAAGCAAAAATATCGAGCCGCGCAGCGGCATATCGACAAGCGCTATACAACCATCGTAGGGGTCGATGCCTACATCGACCCGCTGTATGCACCCTCAAAATGGTACAAATTTGGAAGTGCCTGCAAGGGCGATTCGTGAATCGCCCCTACGATAGAAAACTATTTCGCAATTTCGTGAATCTCGAAACTTTTGGAGGACCCTATGAACAAAATAACCCAAACGGAACCCATTGACATGATGAAGGAGCTGCGGGACACCCTGCGGCGGCTCTATGGCTGTGACATTCAGGATGCGGCAGAAAAGCAGGTCTATCGTGCCCTGTGTATGCTGGTGCGCAATCTACTGTCGGAAAAGAATCGTCTGTTCCGCCAGCGTTGCCGTGAGGAGGAGCGCAAGGAAGTCTACTATATGTCTATGGAGTTTTTGGTTGGTACGAATCTTCGCAACAACCTGTACAATTTAGGCTTGGAGACCCAGTGTCGGGAGGGACTTGCCGAGCTGGGCATCAGCATCGACAAGCTCTATGAGATGGAGCCGGATGCGGGCTTGGGCAACGGCGGTCTGGGCCGTCTGGCCTCCTGCTATATGGATGCCGCCACGGGTATGGATTACAGCGTGACCGGCTTCTCCATCCGCTACGAATTCGGCATTTTCCGTCAAAAAATCGTGGACGGTTGGCAGATGGAATTCCCCGACAACTGGCTGGAAATGGGCGATGTGTGGCTGCGTTCCCGTCCTGACGATGCCGTAGAGGTCAAATTCGGCGGCGAGGTACAGGAATGGGTGGACGAAATGGGCCGCTTCCGTGCGGCACAGGTGGGTTATAGCTCTGTGACTGCTGTGCCCCACGATATGTTTATCTCCGGTTACGGCGGTGAGGCGGCAAACCGTCTGGTGCTGTGGAGCGCCAAGCTGCCTCAGGGCTTTGATATGGCGGCCTTCTCCCGGGGTGACTATGTGCGTGCCTTGGAGAATAATGCCATGGCTGAGACCATTTCCAAGGTGCTCTATCCCGCCGACGACCACATTCAGGGCAAGCGTCTGCGCCTGAAGCAGCAGTATTTGCTGGTTTCCGCTTCCTTGCAGAGCATTCTGCGGAAGCATTACAAGAAGTATCACTGCCTTGACAATTTGGCAGACAAGGTTGCCATTCATATCAACGACACGCATCCCGCCCTGTGCGTACCTGAGCTGATGCGCCTGCTGGTGGATGAGTACGAATACGGCTGGGACACCGCATGGAACATCACCTGCAAGACCCTTTCCTATACCAACCACACGGTTATGAGCGAGGCACTGGAACGCTGGAATGTGGATCTGTTCCGCGCGCAGCTTCCCCGTATCTACTCAATCTGCGAGGAAATCAACCGCCGCCTGATCGAGCAGCTCTGCGCCGCCTACCCCAACGACTGGGGCAAGATCGACTACATGGCGGTCATTGCTCACAATGAAGTGCGCATGGCAAATCTCTGCCTTGCCGCCTGTCACAAAGTCAACGGTGTGTCGCAGCTCCATACGGATATTCTGAAAAACGGCATTTTCCGTGACTACTGCCAGCTCAAGCCGGAACGCTTCTGCAATGTGACCAACGGTATCGCCTATCGCCGCTGGCTGTGCCAGTCCAACCCCCTGCTCACCGACTACTTGACCGACCTCATCGGGGACGGCTTCAAGAAGGATGCACGGGATTTGGAAAAGCTGCTGCAATACCACGACGATGCCACGGTTTTGGAAAATCTGCGGAGCATCAAGCGCAAGAACAAGGAGCGTTTGGCAAAGCGTATCGCACAAAAGAATGGCGTGCGGGTGGATCCCGATTCCATTTTCGATATTCAGATCAAGCGTCTGCATGAGTACAAGCGTCAGCTTTTGAACATTCTCCATGTACTGCATCTGTACTGCGAAATCAAGGCCAACCCCAACGGCAACTATGTGCCCCGCACCTTTATCTTTGCGGCCAAGGCCTCTGCGGGCTATATCCGTGCCAAGCAGATCATCAGTCTCATTGTGGCGGTGTCCAACTTCATCAACAATGACCCCGTGGTGCGGGAAAAGCTGAAGGTGGTCTTTATGGAGGACTACAAGGTGTCCCTGGCAGAGATCATCATTCCTGCCGCCGACATCTCCGAGCAGATTTCCGTGGCCGGCAAGGAAGCCTCCGGCACGGGCAACATGAAGCTGATGATCAACGGTGCTGTCACCGTGGGCACCCTGGACGGTGCCAATGTGGAAATCCATCAGCAGGTGGGGGACGACAACATCTTCCTCTTTGGCATGAAGGCACATGAAACGGAGGCACTGTGGCAGAAGGGCTACAACCCCAACGAATTTGTCACGCCTGCTCTGCAAGAGGTTCTGCACATGCTTACCTCCGGCGTGCTGGGACAGCGGTTTGACGACATTGCCGCCTGCCTGCTCACCAACCGCTTCGGCACGGCTGATCCCTTTATGACCGTGGCGGATTTCACGGACTATGTACGGGTGCATCAGGATGTGCAGGAAGCCTATCGGGATGCCCGCCGCTTCGGCAATATGTCCCTGACCAATATTGCCAAGGCAGGTCTTTTCTCTTCTGACCGTGCGGTGGAGGAATATGCCCGCAATATCTGGTATTTGCACAAATGAGAATTCATTATAATAGTATCATCGACAAGCACCCCTTCGGTACGCTTACCGAAGGGGAGGCTTGCGTTATGCATCTGAGAGTGCCTGTGAATTGCGGGGCTGTAGCTTTGGAACTGGTGCTGGAGGACTGCGATGGTGAGATTTTCTCTCTGGAAAAAGGTGTTTTGGAAGAAATCCAAGGCGACTATCAGCATTGGAGCTGTCGCTGTGCCCCGCCGAAAGGCTTGTATTTCTACTGGTTCCGCATTTATAAGGAGACGGACAGCTTCCGTTTGTTCAAGGTGGGAACGCTGACCAATATGGAGGCAGGGGAAAAGTGGCAGCTCAGTGTCATTCCTGCCGATTTCACTGTGCCTGACTATGCCCGCGGGGCCGTTATGTATCAAATCCTGCCCGACCGCTTTTGCAAATCGGGAGATTGTGACACCACGGAAAAGCTGCGTCCCTTTACCCTCCATGAGCAGTGGGAGGGGGAGCCTCGCTTCGGCCCTGACGAGAACGGGCACTGGAACAACGACTTTTTTGGTGGGAATTTCCGTGGGATTCGGGAAAAACTGCCCTATTTGCAGGACTTGGGAGTAGAAGTGCTTTATCTCAACCCCATTTTTATGGCGTTTTCCAGCCACCGCTACGACACCGCTGACTACAAGCGACCCGACCCCCTTTTGGGCACGGAGGCGGATTTTGCGGAGCTGTGCGCGGAGGCTCACCAACGGGGGATACATATTATATTAGATGGTGTGTTCTCCCACACGGGGGACAACAGTATTTATTTTGATGCGAAGGGAATTTTCGGCGGCGGTGCTATCAGTGACCCCGATTCGCCCTATCGTTCCTGGTATCGCTTCTTCCACTACCCCGATGATTACGACTGCTGGTGGAGCATCAAAACTCTGCCCTGCGTAGAAGAACTGGACGAGGGCTATCTGCGCTACATTATCGACGATGCAGACTCCGTGGCGGCTCACTGGCTTCGTTTGGGGGCTGACGGCTTCCGACTGGATGTGGCAGACGAGCTGCCCGATGCCTTTATTCTGCGGTTAAAACAGCGGATTCGTCAAATCAAACCCGATGCCTTGCTGATTGGTGAGGTTTGGGAGGATGCCTCCAACAAGCGCGCCTATGATGTATCCCGACGCTATTTTGTGGACGGGGAGCTGGACAGCGTGATGAACTATGTCTGGCGTAGGGCCATCTTGGATTATGTGAAGGACAGGGACGATGGCAGTGCCTTGGCAGAAAGTCTGCAAACGATTGCAGAGAACTATCCGCCCCATGTGCTGGATTGTGTGATGAATCTGCTTGGTTCCCATGACCGTGCTCGCGTGCTGACGGTGCTGGGAGAGGACTTTGAGGGTAGTATGGAGGAAAAGGCAGACCGCCGACTGTCCGAGGCTGCCTACAAGCAGGCGGTGGAGGATTTGAAATTTGCCGCGTTCTTACAGTTTACACTGCCCGGTATGCCCAGCATCTACTACGGCGACGAGGTGGGTATGGAGGGCTACGAAGACCCCTTCTGCCGCAGACCCTTCCCTTGGGGGCGCGAGGATAAGCAGCTGCAGGATTATTTCCGCAGGCTGGGCCGCCTGCGCAAGGGAAGCGAAGCCCTGCGTTATGGCCGTTTGACGGAAATTCAGGGCGGCGATGGCTGTCTGCGTTTCCTGCGAAGAACGGAGACACAGAAGGCAGAGCTGGTTTTCAACCGTGGAGACAGCCCTGTTGTGCTGGATGCAGCGGGAGACCTGCGCTTCGGTCACGGGCTGGAACTGGACGGCGGGGAACGCCGCCTGCTTCCCAAGGGCTATTGTCTGCTTCTGCGGAACCTTTCCAAGCCCGCCTGCATAGAATAGAAGGGCGCAGAGGGCTTACGCCCTCATCGATATAAATCCCTTGCGGGATTTTCGATATGCGCCCTGCGCTCGATATGTGCTTCGCACTCGATATGCCCTGCGGGGCGCGAGGGATTGATATCATATCGAATCGCGTAGCGATATATCGATTTTGCGAAGCAAAAATATCGAGCCGCATAGCGGCATATCGACAAATTGTGCGCACCACCGACATGGTACAAATTTGGCAATACTTGACGAGGGACGATGTGGGCATCGTCCCCTACGAACACGGACGGATGCCGGAGAAAGCGTGACCCTATTGTGCAATCGGATTGTTATGTAATTTTTTACAAGAATTTATAATAATTTTACATAATATTCATAGAAAAAAGGGAAAAACGGAAAATCAAATGAAATAACTTGCAAAATACTTGCATGTTGTGATAAAATATGCAAAAATTATTTCCGCACAAGGAAAAAGAAAATGGCAGAAATGAAAATAGTTCTTGCATATTTGTCGTTTTTCTGCTACAATCGTTAAAAAGGACTCGTATTCCTTGTGCATCGTGCCTGAAAATTTCGTTAAGGCACACTTAATTTCGGAAACAGAGAGCATATCCTGCAAAGGTGTGACTCTGTTCACAAATATTTTTGAGGAAAATGGAGGAAAAAACTATGCGCAAAACTTTCAAGCAAGTCCTGAGCATGCTGCTGATTCTGAGCATGGTGTTGGCGCTCTTCGTTGGCTGCAAGGATGAGCCCAAGGCCGTTAAGGCTGACTACACCTATAAGTCTTACAGCACCAGCCTGGGCAACAACTGGAACCCCCACACTTGGGAAACCAGCGGCGACAGTGCCATTCTGGACTACCTGTCTCTGCCCTTCTGCACCATGTCCATCGATGATTCCGAGAACGGCATCTATCAGTGGATCTATCAGATGGCTACCTCTATCGAGGACGTCACTGCTGCCAACCAGGCAGACCTGACCAAGTACGCTGTCACCCTCCCCGAGGGCATGACCGCTGAAGAGGTCACCGAAGGCTACGTTTACGAGATCAAGCTGAACGAGAAGGCTAAGTGGGAAGACGGCACCCCCATCAATGCTGATTCCTACATCTACTCCATGAAGCAGCTGCTCGCTCCCGAGATGAAGAACTACCGCGCTAACCTGTACTATGCAGGCGAATCCGCTGTTGCCGGTGGAGCTTCCTACTACTATGCAGGCAGCCTGGCTTGGGAAGACAACGTTCTGACCAACGCCTACGCTATCTCCGATCTGGTTAAGGGTGCTGACGGCCTGTACACCGCTCCCACCGGCTCCCCCATGAAGATCGCTCTGGACACCGCTCTGGATTGGCTGGGCGGCAACGCTCTGTCCACCTATGTTGACGCTTACGGCGATGCTTACTTCGGCATGGACGGCTACAACGCTCTGCGCGCTCTGGCTGACGAGGAAGGCATGGTCGACCTGAACGACGAGACTCTGGCTCACCTGGTTAACGTCATCACCGCAGTCGCTGACTGGGGCGAGACCGACGCCGATGCTATGAACTACCTGGTCGAAGGTAAGGAATATCCCGTTGTTGGTTACGACGAGACCGTCGGCTGCTACAAGGTTGATGACTACACCATCCGCTATGTCTGCCAGACCAAGATCGACCGCAACTACTTCCTGACCTCCTGCACCAGTACTTGGCTGGTTCACGAGGGCCTGTACGAAGCCAACAAGGAGACTGTTGCTGACCTGACTTCCAGCAAGTACAACACCAGCAAGGAAACCACCATGTCCTATGGCCCCTACAAGATCGAGTCTCTGCAGGAAGGCAAGCAGCTCATCTTCAGCCAGAACGAAAACTGGTGGGGCTGGGAAAAGGACGAGGCCGGTAACCTGGTTTCTTACACCGACTTCCTCGTTGACGGCGAGAAGCAGCAGCAGTATCAGACCACCCGTATCGTCATCGACGTTATGGACGAAGCTGCCGCAAAGCAGGCATTCCTGAAGGGCGAGCTGTCCTCCTGGGCACCCAGCGCTGACGACCTGCTGACCTACGCTACTTCCGAAGTTCTGTACAAGGTTGACGAGACCTACACCATGTCCTTCTTCTTCAACACCGATGTTGACGCTCTGAAGACCATGGACGAATCCAAGGGCAACACCAACTCCGTCGTTCTCTCCAACGAGAGCTTCCGTAAGGCATTCAGCCTTGGCATCGACCGCGCTGAGTGGGTTACCGCTACCGAAGGTTACAAGCCCGCTTACGCTATCATGAACAACCTGTACTTCTACGACGTTTACAACGATCCCACCTCTTCCTACCGTGGTTCCGAGCCCGCTATGCAGGCTATCTGCAACCTGTACGGTGTTGAGTACGGCGAAGGCACTCCCTACGCCACTCTGAAGGATGCTTATCAGTCCATCAACGGCTACAACCTCACCGAGGCTCAGGCTCTGATGAAGACCGCTTGCGACGAGCTGGTTGCTGCAGGTCTGTACAAGGCTGGCGACGAGATCCACATCCGTATCGGCTACAAGAAGGGCGCTCTGGAGAATGCTGACAACCAGCAGGTCGAGCTGATGAACAAGTACATCAACGCTGCTGCTGAAGGCTCCGGCTTCGGCACCATCACCCTCGAGCCCATCGGCAACATCGACGACCGTTACGGTGCTGTTCCCGCCGGCGAATACGCTATCGGCTACGGTGCATGGGGCGGCGCTGCCTTCTATCCCTTCCGTAACTTCCAGGTCTACTGCGACAACCAGCAGTATGAGATCAACGAGGCTGCTTGCTGGGATCCCTCCGTCGAGACTCTGACTATCAATGTCAATGGTGAAGATGTCACCATGACTTGGTACGAGTGGTCCGGCGCTCTGATCGGCACCGGTCGCTTCAACGACGCTGACTTCGAGACCAAGCTGAAGATCACTGCCACCATGGAAGAAGAGTACCTGAAGAAGTACTATCGTATCCCTCTGGCAGGCTCCTGCGTCTGCGAAATGCTGTCCTATCAGTGCAGCTACTACACCGAGGACTACAACATCATGTACGGCTTCGGCGGCATCCAGCTGATGAAGTACAACTACTCTGACGCTCAGTGGGCAGAATATGTCCAGAGCCAGGGTGGCACCCTCAGCTACGAATAATATTTCCTGAGACTTTGGAGGAAGCTCCGGTCTAACCCATGAAGGCAGGGGAGATGCAAATCTCCCCTGCTGAGTGGTATATTGGTGATTTTTGCCGAATTTATTGAGTGAATTTTTTAAATGATTGTACAATTTTTTGGGAATTCTCCAAACATTTTCGGAACTTTTTCTCGTCACTTTAGCAAATTATTTTGGCACATTTTATAAAAATTTGTGCCCTGCCCTGTTGCCTGCATTATGTTCGGGAGCGACGCCCTTGTTGCTTCGCGGATAGTATTTTCTATTTCTCGGAGCAACAAGGGCGTCGCTTCGGCATCACGGCGGTTCCCCGTGTGACCCAACTTGGAACCAATTCCCCATTTTGGCAGTCCGTGCCGAACAAAGGAGTGTTGTTATGAAATATATCATCAAGCGTATTCTGCTGATGTTCTTGGTTTTGTTCATCATTACCACCATCTGCTTTATGCTCATCAGAATGCTGCCCCGTGAGCTTCCGACGGAAGTCTCTAAGAAGGAAGCCTACGAAGCCCGTTTTGAAGCCCTCGGCTACAACAAACCCCTGTTAGAACAATATGGCATTTACTTGAAAAACATTTTCACCAATTTGGACTTTGGTACCGCATGGTATGTGGCATCGCCTTTGACTCCTGCATTCCAGGTGCTTTCCGACCGTTTCCTGCCTACGGTTTTGGTGAACCTGTACTCGTTGCTGTTCTCCATTCCCATCGGTATTGCGCTGGGTATCTATGCTGCTATTCGTAAGAACAAGTGGCAGGACTCCCTCATCAGTACCTCTGTTATGATTTTTGTTTCCGTTCCCAGCTATGTCTACGCCTTCTTAGTGCAGTACATCTTCTATTCCAAGCTGGGCTGGCTGCCTTTGACTATGTACTCCCTGTACGATGCAGGTGGCAGCTACTTCACGGGCGCAATGTTCGTGAGTATGATTGCACCTGTCATGGCACTTTCTTTCGGTGAAATTGCTTCTCTTTGCCGTTTCACTCGTGCCGAGTTGACGGAGACCTTGACTTCCGACTATATGCTTTTGGCCCGCACCAAGGGCCTGACCCGCGCACAGGCTACTTCTCGCCATGCGCTGAAGAACGCTATGGTTCCCATCCTGCCCATGATCATCTCCAGCTTTGTTTCCATCATGGGTGGTTCCATGGTTATCGAGAGAATTTTCTCCGTTCCCGGCGTGGGTCAGCTTTATATTAACAGTATCAATCTTCTGGACTATGATGTTTTCATGATGTGTACCGTGTTCTACACCCTCATCGGCTTGACCGGTACCCTCATCAACGACCTCAGCTACGGCTTGATTGATCCTCGAATCAGAATGGGGGAGAGATAAATGGCTATGAATGAATACTCCAAGATTCCTACCTCCAAGTTCCGCTTTGTCAATGAAGGCGAGCGGATCAGCGACAAGAAGTTTGACGATAAGCCTATCGGCTATTTCCGCGATGCACTGCGCCGTTTCTGCAAGAGCCGTGCTTCCGTTGTTGCCTTCTTTATCATCGTGGCAATCGTTCTGTTCTCCCTGATCACCCCGCTGCTGTCTACCATGGAGACCACCTTTATGGATCCTTACTATCAGAAGATGGGTCCCAGAAACCTGACCCTGCGTGAGTACGGCATCATGGAAGGTACGGCCAACCGTGATATGCGTGAGCAGACTTTGATGCTGCAGCTTGCTGTCGGTGTTGCCGCTGAGCATTATCAGTTTGGCGAATACCGCGATGTTACCCTTGAGGAGTCCCTGAGCAGCTACTATCAGCCTGTTCGTGAAATCGGCAAGGATGAAATCGTTAAGCAGCACGGCAAGGATACCCGCCTGTTTACCGACACTGCTATCGATACCTATCTGGAAGTGGGCTTCATTTACAAGTCTGTTACCCAGCAGGAGTATCAGAAGATCGTGGATTGGCAGAACGAGACCGGTCTGCAGATTCTCTATCCTCTCATTGAAAATAATGAGTATACTCCCGATCCAACCAATGCAAACTATTGGTTCAAGATGGATAACCGTTTCAATCCTCAGAAGACGGACGAGTTTGGCAATGTCTCTAAGATGAACTACAAGCTGGGCCTCGTTCTTGAGGACAACTACAAGCGTAACGAGGACGGCAGTCTGAAGATTTTCGAGTACACCGGTGGCGGTAGTTTGGAAACCGCTCAGTACCGTGTGCGTGTGCTCTACTACAACTACTATCGCTATATGAACGGCTTTGAACCGGAGCATATCTTCGGTACCGATACCGCAGGCTATGACCTGGCTCTGCGTGTGGCTAACGGTCTGAAGCTCAGCCTCTTGCTGGCTGTTACCGTTTCTGCCATTAACTTCGTACTTGGTGCCATGTTCGGTGCTGTGGAAGGCTACTACGGCGGCTGGATCGACCTGTTTATGGAGCGTGTCTCCGATGTTCTGAGCGGCGTTCCCTCCGTGGTCGTGCAGACCTTGTTCCAGATCCATTTGGCGGCAAAGGTCGGCCCCATTGTCAGTATGATATTCGCCTTCGTGCTAACGGGCTGGATCGGCATTGCGTACCGTGTCCGTGCCCAGTTCTACCGTTTCAAGAATCAGGAATATGTTATGGCTGCCCGTACCTTGGGTGCCCGTGACCGCCGAATCATTTGGAAGCACATCTTCCCCAACACCCTCGGCACCCTGATCACCTCCGTCGCGCTGGTCATTCCCGGTGTTATCTTCACCGAGAGTATGCTGAGCTACTTGGGCATTGTGAACCTGGGTTCTGCCGAGCAGACCTCCCTGGGTACTTTGCTGAATGCCGCTTCTCAGTCCAAGTGGACGGAATATCCCCATGTTCTGTTGGTTCCCGCAATCTTTATCTCTCTGCTCATGATCAGCTTCAACCTGTTTGGCAACGGCCTGCGCGATGCGTTTAATCCGTCTCTGCGCGGCGTGGAGGAATAATCTATGGATAAGATTCTTGAAGTTAAGAAACTGAAGATTTCCTTCCGTACAAACAGCGGTACGGTTAAGGCAGTGCGTGATATCTCCTTTGACTTGGAGCGCGGCAAGACCCTCGCCATCGTCGGCGAGTCCGGCTCCGGTAAGTCTGTTACCTCCAAGGCCATCTTGGGCATTTTGGCCGGTAACTCCATTATTGAGGGCGGCGAAGTCCTCTACGACGGCAAGGACCTTTTGAAAATCGACGAGGAAGAAATGCACCGCATCCGTGGTGACAAGATCTCCATGATTTTCCAGGATCCGCTGTCCTCCCTGAATCCCATCGTAAAAATCGGCAAGCAGATCATTGAAGCTATGCTCCTGAAGAACAAGGCCAACCGTCGTGAGGCCAAGGTGGAATACAACCGCATGATGGAGCTGCTCAAGGCCAATATGCTCGCTGCTTGTTCCGCCGACAAGCATGGCCGTATCAATGAGCTGCTGAACACCTTCCGCAGCTTCAACCTCAAGGCCAATGAGATGCAGAATGCTTACAATGTTGCCCACGAGGCGGCGCAGCAGGTTCTGCCCGATTTGGAAGATTTGCTCTTCCAAATCGAAAAGAAGCAGGAGGTAGCCTTCTCTCGTAAGATGAAGGAATACCTCGCCAAAGCGAATAAGATGCGCGAGTCCTTCTTCTCCTATCATTTTACTTCTGAGCTGGAGCAGAGCATTGCTGCTGTACAGCCTCTGACCAAGATGAATGTGAAGAACGGCGAGCTTCCCGCAGAGGCAGCAAAGACGCTCAAGAGCTTTGTTGCGCTGCTCAAGAAGATGCTGGAGCAGGAGAAGCCCGACTTCCTGGCCATCGGTTACTATAAGATTAAGAATCCTTCTGAGGATTTGGCGGTTAAACCCCGCAGCCAGGCGAACAGCATGGCAAAGAGTTATCTGGATCAGAACTTCATGAATGAATTTGCGGAGCTGGTTTCTGCCGGTGTGCGCCATTCCTATGAAACCGCATTGGGTCATAAGCGGGAGCTGATGCCCATGCTGAAAGAGGCGATTGCCTACTTCAAGGGTGAATACACCGAGAAGGAAGCTTTGGCCTACGCCGAAAACCTGAGTAAGAAGGTTCAGCCCTCCATCGATTCCATGGAAACCATCAAGGACAGCACAGCCTATACTTTTGCACTGGCTCTCAGAACAGCCGTTGAAAAGTATTTCTCTGCTGTGAAGTTCAATCCCAAGGAGCAGGCTCGCTTCGACAAGCAGACCGCCAAGTGGCAGAAGCGTGTCGATTCGGGCAAGAAAACCGACTGGAAGGTCATCCCCTTACAGCTTCGTAATTTGGACGACCTGAAGAAGGATATCGTATCTGTCGTGGAGCACTTGCAGGCTCGCTATGAAGCCTACTTGGGTGAGCTGGAAACCGACTTCCGTGGCCGTGCAGCCAAGGTCATCACCTACATGGAAGAGCGCGCAACGGCTATCGTCTATGTCCTGACTAAGGAAATGGCAAGAGAACGCGCCATTAAGCTCATGGACGAGGTTGGTATCCACAATCCCAGAGCCCGCTTCTATCAGTACCCCTTCGAGTTCTCCGGTGGTATGCGTCAGCGTATCGTTATCGCAATCGCACTGGCCGCCGACCCCGACATTCTGATTTGTGACGAGCCCACCACTGCATTGGATGTTACCATTCAGGCGCAGATCCTGGAGCTGATCAACAATCTGAAGAAGGAACGCAACCTGTCTGTTATCTTCATCACCCACGACTTGGGCGTTGTGGCTAACATGGCTGATGATATTGCTGTTATGTATGCCGGTAAGATCGTGGAATACGGCACTGCCGAGGATATTTTCTACGATCCCCGCCATCCCTACACTTGGGCGTTGCTGTCCTCCATGCCTGACCTTGATACTAAGGAAAAGCTGGACGCCATCCCCGGCACGCCTCCCAATATGATTTATCCCCCTAAGGGCGATGCTTTTGCAGACCGTAACAAGTACGCAATGGAAATCGACTTCGAGGAGCAGCCCCCCATGTTTGCCGTCAGTGAAACCCACAGTGCGGCAACCTGGCTGCTGCACCCCGATGCACCCAAGGTGGATATTCCCAAGAATATCACCGACCGCATCGCTCGCATGAAGAAAAAGAACGGAGGTGCCGACAATGGCTGAGAATCAGGAAGTCCTGCTGAGAGTAGAAAACCTTTGTCAGTATTTCGGCCCCGTCAAGGCTGTGGACGATGTCAGCTTCGAAGTGAAGAAGGGTGAGGTCTTTGGCTTGGTCGGTGAGTCCGGCTGTGGCAAGACGACCACCGGTCGTTCCATCATTCGTATTTATGACATCACCTCCGGCAGCATTTACTTCAAGGGTCACCGCATCTGCGCCGGTCTGCGCTCCTACCGTGAGGGTATCAAGGAAGCCAAGGCTGCTATGAAGGCGCATCCCGAGGATCGGGCGAAGTATGAGGCACAGATCCAGGCGTATCGTGAGCAGATCGAGCTGGCGAAGCACGATCACAAGTACGCCGATAAGGATTATGCCGCCGGACTGGAGCAGGAGATCAAGGAAAAGTACACGACCCTCTTTGCTGAGGCGAAGGATGATCCCGAAAAGTTAGCTGAGCTGAAGAAGCAGTGTAGCAATGACCTGCGTGTGGCCCGTAAGAGCCGTCTGACCACCAAGATCCAGATGATCTTCCAGGATCCCATTGCATCTCTGAATCCCCGTATGACCGTTAAGGAAATCATTTCCGAGGGCTTGGTCATCAACGGCATCAAGGATAAGGAATATATCGAAGAAAAGGTCTATGAAATTCTGGAGTTGGTTGGCTTGGTGCGTGAGCATGCAGGCCGTTATCCCCACGAATTCTCCGGCGGTCAGAGACAAAGAATCGGTATTGCCCGCAGCGTTATCATGCAGCCCGAGTTGCTGATTGCCGACGAGCCCATCTCCGCTCTGGATGTATCCATTCAGGCGCAGGTCATTAACCTGCTCAATGAGCTGCGTCAGCGCCTGAATCTGACCATCCTCTTTATCGCCCATGACCTCTCCGTCGTCAAGTATTTCTCCGATCGTATCGGTGTTATGTACTACGGCAAGATGGTCGAGCTGGCTGATGCTGAGGAGCTGTTTGCCCATCCGCTGCATCCCTATACTCGCTCCCTGCTGTCTGCAATTCCCCTGCCCGATCCTCATTCCGAGAAGAACCGCACGAGAATTGTGTACAACAAGTTAGCTGACCACGACTATTCCGTGGATAAGCCCACCATGCGTGAGGTCAGCCCCGGTCACTTCGTTTACTGCAACGATGCCGAGGAGCAGAAGTACCGCAAGGAGCTGGGTCTGTGAGTAAGCTACCCAACGGCTGGAAAGAGTTTTACGACAATCACAAGAGAAATATAAGCGGCTACATCGTATGCCTCCTTTTGGGGGCATCGATGGCCTACTTTGCCTATCAAAATCCATCGGATTCTGCGTATAGCATGGCGACTTTGACGGCGGCGCAGAATTTTTGGCGGGTTTGGTCGAATACCTTCACCATCCCCGGTGTGGTTTTGCTTTGCGTGGGTCTGCTGTCCTTGGTTTCCCGCGAGGGAGTCTTTGATACCCTTGCATACGCGGGTCGTTCCTTCATCCGGATGTTCCAAAGCGGCCGTGCCCATGTGCGCTACGGTGACTATGTCATGGAGCGTCGTGAAAAGCGCAAGGAAAAAAAGAGCATGGTCGCCCCCTTTATCGTGGTAGGCGGCCTGTTCATGGCAGCAGCCATCTTCTGCCTTGTGATGTATTATCAGGTATAATGCAAAAAGCACCGAGAAATCGGTGCTTTTTGCTGTCTTGATAAGTCGGAGGGTAGGATCAGCGGACTGTTGGGCATTCCCTTTTGTAGATGACCAAAGCACTGCCGTGGGAGAGATATTCGCAGTATCCGTTTTGCTCCAAAAGGGCTGTGAGGATTTCATAGCCGTTTTCTTTTTTCCCTGTGGCGTAGGTCTTATAGTCGTCCTTGGCGGATGGATTCAGAACCACATATTCGGCTCCCAGCAGGTGCTCTCGGGAGCAGTAACGGACATCGTACAGAGTTTCCCGCTGGGAAAGATGGGTGGTGTAGAATGTGGTGGCGGCGACCGCAGAATCCTCGGGAATGGTATCCAAGGCGTTGCGGATTTCCTGATAGTAGGTGTGACAACGGATGGTCTGTGTCGGATATCGGATGCCTTTCGGAGCATTTACCACTCCGAAGCACACGGCGCAGACAAGAGCGGCGGCAAGGAGAGGAAGGGTGCGTGCCCGTTTCCAATCTGCGAGGTTTATCATTGTCAAATAGAGAAGAAAGGCGAGGGAGCCGAAGGTATATTGGAAGAAAATGTCGTGCTGATAGGGATAGTCGGACATCAGATTCAACAAAATATAGGGAATCAGCAAAAGGTAGCGTTCATATCGCCGTGTCAGCAGAGGCAGACCCAGCAGCGGCCCAAGGGTCATGGCGATAAAAGGCAGCTTGTCAGCATCCACACATTCATAGAGAGCCTTCATGGGATTGAGAAAGACGGATTTGACCACCGTAAGCAGGGAGGTCGAATCTCCGTACAGAAGATTCTTGTAGCGATCTGTCATAACCCCATCGCCGCTGTTGGCCAAATAGCCCGTTACCAAATAGAACCATGCGAGAGAAGCCGCCAGCAGAGCCAGACCCATTACAAGCTCCCGCAAATTTGACTTTTGGAAGCGCAGAAGCGTTTTAACCGTCAGCCATAGAGCAATGACCGCGACATATACGGCGGCATCCTCTTTTACCATTAGGGTGAGGAGGGCGGCAATGCCCGTGAGCAGCACATTTTTGCGGTCTATGCCATAGAACAGCCAAAGAATCAGCGGTGTCAGGAAACAGTTTTCGTGGATGTCGTAGCTTGCGCCGCCGGAATAGGCGGGATATAACAACAAAACGGCACAAATCAGCATCCTCTGTGCCCCGCTCAGACCGTGATATCCTCCCAGTTTCCAAAGGGGAATGACTGCAGAGGTCATAACAGCGGCTTGCAGAATCTGCAAGGTAGCCGGTGTGGGGGCAAGGCAATAGAAGGGAAGCAGAAGGTAATAAATGGGGGACACATGGACGGCGAAGTGTGACAGCAGACCATCCCGCTCTACGGTAGTCAGAGGCAAGCCGGTTTCTTTCATGTTGTAAAACATCTGAGAGAAAATACCGAAATCATAGGTCGGTGTGCCAAAGGTGTACACACGGCCCACTGTCCATGCAGAAACGAAAAGAAAAAATGCCGCAGACAAGCCTGCCGTGATCCAAAGGTAGGCTTTTTTGGGCTGCTTTGTCTCGGAAACGAGGGTATCTGTGTCGTTGTGCCCGCAGATTCCGTACACAAGCAGGCCAAGCAGTACAAGCCCGCAGATAACGCCAAAAGCCCAGTGACCGGAGGCTCGCATTGCCATAAGAGCAAGCGAGCCAAAGACTGCAAGCAGACTCCATCGCTCTGCGGTTTTGGAAATGCGGGGCAACAGGCTGAATAGGATCGTCAAGGTGCAGGTGAGGCCCGTGACCCTGAGAAAAGACATCTGTGCCAAACCGTCCAATTCTTTCAAGTCGCGCAAGGCCTTCGGCAGAAGCCAATATTCCAACAGAACGGCAGTAAGCCAGGCCAAAAGCGTACGACGAATCAGATCAGAGCAACGAATGTGCGTTTTTTGTTGTAACATGACAGCACCCCCTGTACCGATATGGTACAAGGGGTATCTTTCATAAGCTTGGGATAATTCTTACAAGTTTCTTTCAGTTTTTCGGCAGCTCGACGACGGCACTGAATTGGTCACCGTCTACGGAAATGCGGAAGGTGCCGCCGACGGACTCCGTATAGGTTTGGGCAATCGCCAGACCGAGGCCGCTGCCCTTTGTGGAACGAGCCTTGTCTCCACGGGCGAAGCGTTGGAGGATCTCATCCGGATGGAAGTCCATTTCATAGGAGGCGGTATTCACCATGCGGATCAGATAACTATGCTCCGTTTCCCGAAGCTCCAAATAGATGCGAGTGCCCTGCAGAGCATATTTGATGGCGTTGCCCAAGAGATTGGAAAAGACTTGGTGCATTCTCGCTCCGTCCGTGACAAGGGGAAGGCTGTCTGCGCCGTAGTTGCGCCGCACCACAAGACCTGCCTCTGCAAGCTGATCGTCAAACAAGCCGATGGTTTGTTCCAAAAGTCGAATCAAGTCAATTTGCTCTTTCTTGGCTTCTACCACGCCGCTGGAAACCTTGGTCAGCTCAAAGAGGGACTCCACAAGCTCGTTCATATATCCCGCTTTTTGGTGCAGGCGGCGAAGCTGTTCCTGTCCCTCGGGGGAGAGACGCTCCTGCTGCAGGAGCTCGCTGTAGCCCAAAATGGAGGTAAGCGGCGTGCGCAAATCGTGAGACACATTGGAAATCAGCTCTACCTTGAAGCGTTCGCTGCTGACGGCGGTGCGAACAGCTTCCTCGTGCTGGGCCTGCACATCCAAAAGCTGGGCCTCCGTTTGGGCGAAAGCACCTTGGCCCACGGTGATGGCCTTGCCGTGGCGGTAGTTTTGAAGCTGTTGCTGAAAATGTCGGAGCTCACTGCCGTATTTCCACAGACACAGGAAGCCAAAGGCGGAAGCGAGCAGAGAACTGAGGATGCAAAGGGTATGGGATTGCGCTCCCATAGCAAGGGCGCAGACGAGACAGACCAAGGGAAGGAGAATCCCTCCAACGAGAACCAGCAGGGATATCTGCGGTCTGCGGCATTGGTTTGCGGCTCGGCGTGTCAGGCACCAGGAGAGAGAAAACCGCATTTTCATCCAGCCGAACAGCTCTCGGATGCAGAGCAGCACGACAAAGGTTCCTGCTACTCCCGAAATGCGGATAAGTGCGTTTACAGCGGGGCGCAAAAAAAGATATTCCAGATGAACAGAGGCAGAATAGGCAAATCCCAGCAGAGCAAGGGTCAAACAGATGCCGTCCGGCCCAAGTATGGGATTTTTCTGAAACAGGAAGAAGACGACGGCAATGGTGATGGCTCCGGCAATAAAGGAGAGAAGCAAGCCTAAGGGACGGGAGCTTGTCTCATGTTCGCTGTTCTGTGGCTCTGTTATGGCGGGGGTGAGACTGGACGGAGCCGTAGAGGCAATCGTGTTTCCGTCGGTGTAAACGACGGAAGTTGTTGGGATTAGGCTTTGCTCCTCGTATGTATAGGTTGTTACGGAGACAGCATCTCCATCGGGTGGGTTCAACATTTGCTGCCCAAAGCTCCAGCACAGGGAGGCCAAAATAATTAGAAGGACAGCTATCAGATTACGGCGCCGCAAAGACATATCCAATCCCCCAAACGACCTTCAAATACTCCGGTTTCTTCGGATTCAGCTCTAACTTTTCCCGAATGCGGCTGATATGCACCATAACCGTGTTCTCCACGGCGTAGGCATCGTTTTCCCAAACCCGTTCATAGAGCTCCTCGGCAGAATATACTCGTCCGGGATGGGACATGAGCACTTGCAGAATTTTGAATTCGGTTGCCGTCAGCCGAACCGCATTTCCCCGGACAAGGAGTTGTTTTGTGGCGGTATTCAGAGAAATATCGCCCACCTGAATCAGATCCTCCGATTTCGTTTCCCGAATGGAGCCTAAAGCATCATAGCGGCGAAGCAGGGCTTTTACCCGAGCCAAAAGTTCCTGCTGATAAAAGGGCTTGACCAGATAGTCGTCTGCGCCCGCCTCCAAGCCAAGGACACGGTCCGAGCCCTCCGCTTTGGCAGAGAGCATCAAAATGGGAACATTGTGGGTTTCACGGATGCGCATGGTGGCGACCATGCCGTTGCAACGGGGCATCATTACATCCATGATGATCAAATGGGGGCGTTTCGTCTGAGCGATTTGACAGGCGGTGTCACCGTCATGGGCGGTGAGCACCTGATAGCCCGCCTGCTTGAGTGCGGTTTCAATGATGTGGACGATGGAAAAGTCATCGTCCACCACAAGAATCTGGTATTGTTCTGCCATAAAAATTCCTCTGTGTATGCTGTTTATTCAGAGCACCTCGGGTCATTCTGCATCGGGGAACAGGTAGGAGTAGTAGTCTGTATCTAAGACGCAGGTGCAGTAGTAGATTTTGTTTTTGATGATGGCTTTGATGCTTTCCACATAGCCTTCGGGGATTTCGATGCTTTCATCCTTGGGCTCGAAGGTGCCGCGGGAGGACAAATAGGTGCCGTACTCCGTTTTCCAATCGTAATTGAGGGTAAACACCAAGGCGGGGGCTTCGGAGAAGACATCCCGTCCGGGCATCAGGCGGGAATCAAATTCCGTGCCGAACAGGTTGGAAAGGGTGGGTAAAATGTCAAGGCTGGAGGTGGGAGTGTCCACGATAATGGGCTCCATGTCCTCCAAAATGCCGCACCAGAGGATCAGGCGGGAGTGATCACGGGACAGATAATCCAGCACATTGTAGCCGTAGAGCTCCGACAGATAGGGCATATCGCCCAGTGCGCCGTCGTCGTCCAAGCCGTAGGGGAAGTGGTCGGAGGAGATACAGATAACGGTATCATCCGCGATGCCCTTGGCTTCTAATTGCTCCATGAGATAGGCCAGAGAGTATTCTAACTCCAAATTGGCGGCGATGTAGCTGCGCACCGATTTGGAATAGGGTAAATCCTTGACCACATCCCAGTTTTTCTTGCAGATGGCATGGTAATTGGGATTGTAGTTGCTGTGACCGCTGACGGTCATATAGTAAATGTTAAAGGGTTGTTTGTCGATATAGGTGGGGACGGTGCCCTGGAACATTTCCAAATCGCTCTCCGGCCAAGTGGGGACGACAAATTCCTCCATGCCATTGCCCCAGCCCATAAAGCCTTCGGAGTAGCCGATGTTGTTGTGGGTGCGGTGACGGTCGTAGTAGGTGTAGTCGTTGTTGTGGTAGGCGATGCCGTAATAGCCGAGGCGATTGAGCTGACTGCCCATGGTGAAATAGTTGTTGTCATCGGCGGTGCGCTTGAAGGAGGCCCCGCCGGCTGTGGGCAGCATTCCGAACACATTCTGATACTCGCCGCCGGTGGTTCCGGCACCCGCAGGCTGATAATAGTCTGTAAATTGGATGCCCTTGGTTGCCAAGCGGTAGAGAGTGGGGGTCAATTCGGGGATAATGGCCTCTGCGCTAAAGGCTTCGGCGGTGATGAAAATCAGGTTTTTCCCCTCAAACAGGCCGGTGAAGGCGTTTTGTTTGGTGGGCGTGAGGGACTGCACATATTCGTTCAGCTCTGCCACCTTGCCGCTTGCATCTTCGGGGAAGTGAAGATCCATGACATTATCGCCGTATTCGGGAGGGGGCGGCTCTGTGGCTTGCGTGGTTTCGGTGGTTTCGGTGGTGGTGCTGGGCTCGGTCGATTCCGTGGTTGGTTCAGTGGTAGTGGGAATCACGATTTCCGGCACATCGATTGGGGTGAAGCTGTCACTGCTGTTTCCGAACATCATGTAACGCAAATCCAGCCGAATACCTGTAATCAGGCCAAAATTTCCAACTGCATTTTGGAAATTGTACTCTGTTTTGTACACGGGGCGGTAGACCTCGCTGTATTGAATCAGGCCGAAGCTCGTCAAATATACCAGCGCAAGGGCGAGAACGGTGACACAGCGGCTTTTCCAATGCAGAGCCTTGGCGGGAGCCTTTTTCCGAAGCAGGGTGGGGTACAGAATTGCAGGCAGCAGGAACAGGAGGATCATGCTCAGACCGTTAAAGGAGAAAATCAGAGCCAAAACCTCGCCCATAAAGCCGCCGGCTACATCTCCTGCCCCGCCGGCGACCGTGTTCAGGTCGTAGAAAATCTTAAAATAGCGGAACACAAAGTATTCCACCAGATAAATGACGGCGGTAAACGCCAGTAGAGTGGTGGTGACAATGGTGTTGGTGCGGGGCTTCTTGCTGATGGTAGTCAGCAGGGTGCCCGCAAGACCGTAGACTACGGAAAAGAGAACAAGATACAGGAGATTGCTGCTCCAATAGCCACCCACGGTGGAGATGCGGAACAGGCTTTCAAAATAAAACATGGACAGCGGATAGACCGCGAAGTAGCGGTAGCCCAAGGGGGCTTTTTCGCTTGGATGCAGGAGGTTTTTCATGGTGCGTTGCCCTTCTTTCATGTTACGCTTCGTTGTGATAAGCATATATCGAATTTTGTCGAAAGTCAAGGGAGAAAACGCAATCCGACAAAAACTTTTCCGCTTCGTTCCAACGGGCAAAAACGGGATTGAATTTTTTGCGGGCCTGTGGTACTATATAATAAGGTATACTTTATGCAGAATTTGACGGGAGGTTATGTTATGATCGATATTCACTGCCATATTCTCCCCGGGATCGACGACGGTGCGGAGTGTGCGGCAGCGGCTTGTCGAATGGCACGGGCGGCACTGGATGGCGGCGTTGATACCATCATCGCTACGCCTCATTGCAATCTGCCCCGTTGCTATCCCAATTACCGTGGGCGGCGGTATACCGAGTGCATTTCCATGTTTCGTGCTCTGCTGCGACAGGAGGGGATCCCCTTGAACATCCTGCCCGGGGCAGAGGTGTTTGCCCGTCGAAGCAATCTGCGGCAGCTTTTGGAGGAAAATCGCTTGGTTACGCTGAACCATTCCCGCTATCTATTGGTGGAATTTCCTTTTGAGGCTTCGGAAGGGGACATTTGTGCCATGCTGCGGGAGGTTGCCCACAGGGGCTTGGTGCCTGTGATTGCCCATCCGGAGCGGTATGCTGCATTACAAAATCACAGTGCTTTGGCGGCGCAGTGGTACGAGCAGGGCTATGTGTTGCAGGTGAACAAGCCCAGTTTGGAGGGGCGGCTGGGGGTTTCTGCCATGGAAATGGCTTACGAATTGCTTTCCATGGGGCTTGCCCATGTGATTGCCAGCGATGCTCACGATCTGCGCTATCGTACGACAGGACTTCGTTCCTTGTTGCACCGTTTGGAACGCTATTGTTCCGAGGACTATATTTACGATCTGCTGGAGGAAAACCCTCGACGGATTATTTCCGACCAAGAGCTTAAATGAGGAATCCATATGAAGAGCTTGAAAATTAGTTTAATCAGTCTGTTTATGCTGGTGTCTGTGGCCTTTGTACTGCTGTTTGGTTATGACCGCCTGATGGTGGACCATACAGCACCCCGCATTTTGTGTGACGGCGTTCCTTTGGAGGTCAGTGCCGGTGCAACAGAGGCAGAGCTGTGCCGTGGCTTGCAGGCATTTGATGATCAAGATGGCGACCTGACCGACCGTATTTTGGTGCGCTGGGTATCCAATCTGACCGGTGCCAACAGTGCCGTAGTCTCTTATGTCGTCTTTGACTCGGCCTCCAATTTCTGCACCTTCTCGCGGGAGGTTTATTACACCGATTACCAAAAGCCCCGTTTTCATTTGTCGCAGCCGCTGATCTATCGCGTCAACGAGACGGCGGCTCTCAATGATCGCCTTACGGCAACGGATGTACTGGACGGTGACATTTCCGGACGGATTCGGGTCGTTTCCACTTCCCTGACCAACACGGTAGAGGGCGAATATCCTCTGAGCGTGCAGGTGACCAATTCCAAGGGCGACACGGCGGCACTGTCCCTGACGGTTGCCATTCGCAATTATACTGCCCGCCATCCTGTCATTACCCTGTCCGACTACCTGATTTATGTGGAGAAAGGCAGTGAGATGGAGGATTTGCGCAGTTACATTGCAAGTGCCTGTGCAAGAGAAAACGGTAAGGCGATTGCACCTGAGGAAATCAGTATCAGCGGCAGTGTGGATACGAGCGAGGCGGGCTGCTATGAAATTACCTACAGCTACCTCAATTCGGAGAATCTGAGCTACAGCGTCATCCTCACCGTTGTGGTGACATAAGGAGGGAGCAGGATGAAAGAGAAATTCGAGCTGGATAATTACGACCTTCTGTGCCTGCTCCGTTTTGTATTGCGACATCTGTGGATGGTGCTGTTGGCGGCTCTGACCTGCGTGATGGGTGTGTATTTGCTGCAAAATTCCATTTCCAAGCCCATCTATACCAGCTCCGTCACCTTTGCCGTTACCTCCCGCAGTGCCGTTAATTCAGCGGTGATGAATATTGCCGCTACGGATACGGTGGCGGAACAGTTTGCGGGGCTTTTGGAGAGCGACCTTGTGCGGCAGGCGGCGGCCCAGCGGATGGAGCTTGCTCAATTCCCCGCGCAGGTGGAAATTACGGTGCCCCAATACAGCAATATTCTTGTGATGAATCTCACTGCCGACAGCCCTGAGCTGGCGTATCGCAGTGCTTTGGCCATCATTCACTGCCATCAGACCTATTCGGAGACGGTGTTTGATTCCGTGATTATCGACACCATCAATGGACCTTCCATTCCTGAAGAACCTGCTAATCTGGCCGCTCGGGATACGCTGATGCGCTGGTCTGCCCCTTTGGGTGCGGCACTGATGTGCGCCATTCTGCTTCTGCTGGCGATTCAAGCCGATACGGTGCAGACGGTGAGCGGGGCCAAGCGGCAGGTGGATAGTCGCCTGTTGACTACGGTGTACCACGAGCGCAGCCACCGCTCCCGTTGGCAACAGCTGCGCGGTGTGAAAAAGTCCATTCTCATCAGCAACCCCACTTGCAGCTTCTACTACACGGAGACCATTCATCAGCTTAGAGTGCAGGTGGAACGGGCAGCAGAAACGGGAAATCGACACACCTTCCTGATTTCAAGCTGCCACGAAAATGAAGGGAAATCCACCATTGCTGCAAATTTGGCCCTGTCTTTGGCTCAGAAGCACCGTCGGGTGCTGCTGTTGGATGCGGATTTGCGGAAGCCTGCGCAGCATTTGATTTTCGAGGCCAAGGTGCCCCATGGACAGGAGCTTGGCAGTTTGTTGTCCAGTCGCCCCACTGCAGAGAAAATTATGCAGGCGATTCAATTCGACGAAAAAAGCGGATTGCACACCCTTTACGCCGCACCCCTGCGGCGGCAGAGAGCAGAGAGCATTTCCAGAGACACACTGCGGTATATTTTGGAGTGCTTACAGAAAGAGTTTGACTACATTCTCATCGACACACCGCCCATTGGTCTGTTTGCTGACACGCAGGCCTTGGCAGAGTTGGTGGATGCCTCCATTTTGGTGGTGCGGCAGGATATGGTGCCTGCGGCGACGATCAACGATGCCGTCGACAGCCTGAACGAGGCAAACAGCAATCTGCTGGGTTATGTGTTTAATAATGTGCGCCAGTTCCATGTGCTGCGCTTGGGTGGCAGCTATGGATACGGCTATGGCTACGGCTATGGCTATGGCTACGGCAAAAAATACGGTTCGGTTGGGAAAGGGGGGCGTCGTCGTGGATAAGACCTTCTTTGCTGAACGGAATCTGTGGACGGTGCTGCGGAGCTTCCTCCTTCTGTGCCGTCGGCTGCTTTGGATGTTTGTGCTTTTGGCTGTGGCCTTGGGGGCAGTGACAGCCTATCGCGCGAAGCGGAGCTATGTGCCCTATTACAGTACATCTGCTGTGTTCAGTGTCCGTGCCGCCTATTATGCCACCACGGATATCCTCAGTGAGAGCAGTTACATGAATCAGACAGCGGCGCAAACCCTGTCTGCCACCTTTTCCTATGTCATTCAGAGCGAAAATACCCAGCTGATGCTCCAAAAGGCTATGGGTATGGATACGCTTCCCGGTACCATTACTGCCAGAGATACGGCGGGTGCCGCTCTGTTCACCCTGACGGTCACGGGCACAGATCCTGCTCTGATCCATAAGCTGTTACTGGCAGTCATTGAGGTCTATCCCCAGGCGGCGAGCAGCATTTTGGGCGATACCCGAATCCATGTGATCAACCTGCCCACTGCGCCTCCCACGCAGCCGATCAATCAGGTCGGAGCGATGCGGCAAGGGGTCAAGGCGGCGGTTCCCGTGGTGCTTGCGGGTCTGCTGCTGTGCGCACTGCTGGCTTTGGGACGGAAAACCGTCAATTCCGCCGAGGATTTGCGGAAATTAGTGAATATAAAGTGTTTGGCGTATATTCCCTCCGTGAAGCATAAGCGGCGCAGCGGTGGGAAGCAGAGCCCTATTGCCATCAGCAATCCCCATGTGAGCACCGCCTTCAGCGAATCCACCCGCGGTCTGCGGATGAAGCTGCAAAAGGCCATGGAGGAGCGGCAGGCAAAGGTGCTGCTCGTTTCCAGTACCGTGCCTGATGAGGGCAAGAGTACCATCGCCGCAAATTTGGCACTGTCTATGGCGGCAGAGGGGCAGAAGGTGCTGCTTGTTGACGGAGATTTGCGGAAGCAATCCCTGAAGGAGCTCTTGGGGGTGCAGGAGGCTTCCGAGGGCTTGTTGGAGCTGCTGTCCGGCAAGGGAGTGGCCTTCCATCCTGTGGCTGTGCCCGGGTCTAAGCTCTTACTCCTTTCGGGAGATCAGACCAGTGAGCGGCCCCAGCCCTTACTGGATACGCCTCATGCGGAGCGGCTTTTGAACCGCCTGCGGGAGCAGATGGATTATGTGATCATCGACACGCCTCCTGCGGGGATGCTGTCCGATGCGGCAACCTTGGCCAAATATGCCGATGCCGCTCTCTATGTGGTGCGGCAGGATATGGCGGCCACGACACAAATTGTGGATTCTCTGCAAGCATTGTCGGCGGTTGACCTGCCCATGCTGGGCTGCGTGCTGAATTACAGCACGGCAGAGAGAAGTCATTACGGCTACGGCTACTATGGCTACGGCGAGGAAAAACGCCGCAGAAAAGAATAAACCAAAGCAAAGGAGGGTGTCTATGTCGGAAAAGGACAAGCGATTCTTCCGAGGGGACACCCTTAGGGAGATGTGGAAGGAGAGCCGCTGGGTTTATTCCCATGTGCGCAGCTATCGGCGCGCGATCCTCCGGTATATCCTTCTTGGTTTGGTAGGTACGGCTCTGAGTCTGCTTGTGACCCTTGGATCCAAGGAGCTGATCAATTCCATCGTCTTTACGGGGACGAAGGAAGGCTACGGCGGCTGGCGCATCCTGTTTTACGGCGGTACGGTGGCTCTGCTTACGGGTCTGAATATCTTGCTGACGGCTGTCATTGGTCGTTACAGCGCAAAAATCAACCTACAGGTATCCAACGAACTGCGCAGTGAGGTTTTTGCAATGTTTTTGCATACGGATTGGCAATCCTTGCAGGAATACCACTCCGGCGATCTGCTCAGCCGTTTAAATACGGATGTGACGGTGGTTGCCAACAGTGTGCTGGGCTGGGTGCCCACCTTGGTCATTCAGGTCACCCGATTTTTTGCTACCCTTGGTGTGATTTTGCTCCATGACCCCACTATGGCGACCTTCGCCCTGCTGGTGGCACCCCTGTCTTTGCTCGCGGCAAAGCCTTATGTGCAAAAAATGCGCAGCCTCGGTGCAGAGCTGCGCAGCGTGAGTGCGGATATGATGGCATTTCATGAGGAGGCTCTGCAAAATGCCCAGAATATTCAGGCGTTTGGCCTTGCCGACAGCTTCTTGCAGCGACTCTATCGGGTGCAGGGCAGCTACTATGACAGTGCACTGAAATTCAATCGTGTCTCTGTGGCAAATTCGGCATTTTTGTCTGTTTGCAGTGCCTTGATCAGCTATCTGTGTCTGGGCTGGGGAGCTTATCGTCTTTGGGCGTGGAAGGTGGATTTTGGCACGATGGTGCTGTTTCTCCAGCTGGCAAGCTATCTGTCCGGTTCACTGACGGTTTTGATCAAGCTGGTGCCATCGGCCATTGATTGCACTATCTCTGCCCGCCGTATTATGACCATTTTTGAGCGACCCAGAGAGGACCATTCCCAGCGGGAGCTGGTAGAAAGAATGAAGGGCGTTCCGGTGGAGATCGAGCTGCGGGAGCTGTGCTTGCGTTATGCACAGCAGGAGCGGATCTTGGAGCGGGTGAATTTGCACATTCGCCCGGGAGAAACAGTGGCCCTTGTGGGACCCTCCGGCAGCGGAAAAACGACTCTGTTCCGTGCCTTTTTGGGAATGCTGGCACCGGAAGAAGGAGAGATTTTGCTGCATATGGGCGACGAACACCTGTCTGCGTCCCCTTCCACGCGGGGATTGTTTGCTTATGTGCCGCAAGACCATGTGATGTTTTCCGGCACCTTGGCTGACACCCTTCGTTTGGTGCGCCCCGAGGCGACGGAGGAGGAATTGTATGCAGCCCTGCGCTTGGCCTGTGCCGAGGATTTTGTGAGGAAGCTGCCTGACGGTCTGCATCATCGCATGAGAGAGCGGGGCGGCTCCTTGTCCATCGGACAGAATCAGCGTTTGGCTTTGGCTCGCGCGCTGTTGGCAGATGCACCGATTTTACTGTTGGACGAAGTGACCTCCGCTTTGGATTTGGAAACGGAGCAGCGGGTTTTGGAGAATTTGTCTACCCTGTCGGGGAAGACCTGCGTCCTCACCACTCACAGACCCAGCGTTTTGAGCCAGTGCGACCATATCTACGAAATCCGCAACGGACATATAGAAAAAATCAAATGAGCAGCACGGGCGTGCTGCTCATTTTGGTTTACTTATGCACATAGAGGATGCCGAGGGTGCCCTCGCCGCAGTGGCAGGTGATGGTACAGCCGGCGGTGGATTCGTAGATTTGCTCAAAGGAGCCGCAGCTCTCAATGCTTTTGCGCACGATATCGACGCTTTCCTGAGAAACCAGCGTGTGGGTCAGGAAGATTTCTTCGGTACGCAGGCCGCTCATATCCTGCAATCGTTCACGGACATAGGCTTCCAGACACTTATTGTAATTGCCCCGATACTTCTTGGCAACGACCATCTTGTTATCCACGACCTCGATACAGGGCTTCAGCCGCAGGAGGTTGGCACCCAGCATAGCCACTGCTGAGCAGCGGCCACCCTTGACCATGTAGTCCAGACGGTCTAAAAGGAAGCTGGCGTCCACCTTGGGCGCAAAGTCCTTCAGCTTGCGGTACAGCTCTGCGGGGTCGCTTTCGGTTTTGGCTAAACGGCAGGCCTCCAGCACCACATGACCCTGACCGGAGGACAGGTTGCAGGAGTCGACCACATACACATTGTCAAATTCCTGGGCGGCGAGGCAGGCATTCTGATGGGTAGAGGAGAAGCCGGAACCCAGACTGATATGCACAACGGCATCGTATTCCTTGGCGAAGGGGGCAAAGAAGTCCACATACTCGCCCACGGGACCGGCAGAGGTGCTGCACAGGGGATTGCCGGCGGCAACATGAGCATAGATGTCGGAGGGGGTGATGTCTACGCCGTCCCGGTAGCTCTTGTCGCCCTTGTTGACGATCATGGGATAAACGGCAACATTTAAGCTTTCAATTTGCTCCTTAGGCAGGTCGCAGGTACTGTCAGAGGTGATTTTGATACGCATAAAACTCTCCACCTTACTTTGTTTTGTGAATATTATATATTTTCCCGAAAAACAAGTCAAGTACAGTTGATTTTTCCTGCCCAATGCGCTATAATTATGCTGAGGTGTTATGCGATGACGGTAGCTGAACGCTATTTGCGTTATTTAGAAGAAATAGAAAGCGGGTCGCGCCCCATGCCAGAGGGGATCTCCCTACAGAAGGAAACGCCTATGGAACGGGCGGCAGAGCTGCAAATGCAGATTCAGACTATGGGCTTGGGACAGTTCCTTCGTCTGTGCGCTGCGCAGGATGGGGAAAGCCTTTCCGATGCGGAAGTCAATATCAGCCCCGAAGAATTGATGCAGGCTTTGCAGAATGCAGAGCAAGAAGAAACGGACGAAGCCGAGCCTCCCAAAATTGACGAGCCTGACGGCCCTCGCTCAGCCTATGAGGTTTTGATCGATTGCTGTTCTCTGGATGAAAAGCTCATGTATTATCTCATCGATGTGCTCAGGCGGGAAGCGGAGGAGGAATTCCAAAAGCTGGCTCTTGTTACCACCCGCAAGGCCTTTACGCAGGCGGATTTCTTGTTTTGGTTCGCCACCAAGGAGCAACGAGCTGACGAGGAGGAATTTATCTGCGTCACGCTGATGGATGCCTGTTTTGCCCGTTTGGCTGTGGAGGGACAGGTGGAGCTGATCGCGGCTCTCATTTCCGGTGACCAAACCACCTTTGAGCTGTTCCGCTGTGAAGCACCGGAGCTGCGGCAGTTGCCACAAGCGACTTTTGGCTGGTATGAGAAAAACTATTTGCAGGGATTTTATCCCCTGCGCTACTTATTAAAATACAACGGTGTGAAATTTCCGAAGGAGAGTGCAGTATGACATACGGTGAAAAAGCGAAACAGAATTTTGAGAGCGGCTACAACTGCGCACAGGCGGTTTTGCTGGCGTTTTCCGATGTGACCGGCTTGGACGAGCCGACTGCCATGAAGCTTGCTGCTTCTTTGGGTGGCGGCATGGGTCGCTTGCGGGAAGTCTGCGGCGCGGTCAGCGGCATGTTTTTGGTGGCGGGTCTGCTCTATGCCGAAGGTGAGGTCGTTCCTGCCGAGGCGAAGGCTGCCCACTATGCCCGTGTTCAGGATTTGGCTGCCCGTTTTAAGGCAGAGACCGGTAGCTATATTTGTCGGGAGCTGTTGGCAGGTGTCTCCGCTACCACCGGTGCCAAACCCGAGGAACGCACCGAACAATATTACAAGCGCCGTCCCTGTGGTGAGCTGTGCCGCCTGGCTGCGGATATCATGGCTGAGTATATGCAGGAACAAAAGATATAAAAGATTCTGCACTTATCAATTTCGTTTCGCATTATATTTTTTAGTGGGGACTACCGAATTGCCTTGTCCCCCTTTTAAGGCAATGCTGTCAACTTAATAAAAACCGTAGAAAAATAGGAGGGTTTAAGCAATAACAATTATCCCTTTGCGCTACATCGATTTAAAGTTCAGAACTTTAAATCGATGCTATATAAGTCTTATGCTTCGCTTTATAAGGCTTCTCCCACTCCCTTATGGCAATGCAAAACCTGTCTGATTCCATTAAGTTGACAGCATTGCCTTTTAAGGGGGAATACAAGGGGGTTGCTGAACCGTCATATTTGTACTATGTCGGTTGTGTGTGGAGATTTGCAACCCCCCGTACCCCCCTTCAAAGGGGGGCATAGTGCCAAGCAGTCCTCGGGTGCTGCGTAAAGTTGATAAACACAAAAAATTTTTTGATTTTTTGGGAACCTTTTTGTTTTTTCATCGTCTATGTAGGCGATGAATACATCACGATTAAAAAATTTAAGGAGAAAATTTGAAATGAAGAAACTGTTTGCTATCGTACTTTGCTTGGTTATGGTTCTGTCCCTGGTCGCCTGCGGCGAGGATACCACTCCCGAAACTACCACCACTGAGCCCACCACCACTACCGAGCCCACCACCGAAGCAGTTGTCCCCGCTCCCGATGCACTGGAAGTGATTCAGGGTCTGGTTGACAGCTACGCCACTAAGTTCGCCGGCACTGAATTCGAGTTTGGATTTGCAGGCGGCGGCTACGAGAACTCTAACTGGGAAGGCCCCGCAGAAGTTCTTCTCACCGATGTTGCATTCATTGGCAATGAACTGAAAGTTCCTGAAGCTGAAATCGGTAACATTCAGGCTATTGCAAACGCTATGCACCCCATGAACACCAACATCTTCTGCGCCGGCGTCTACAATTTGGTAGAAGGCGTTGACTGCAACACCTTTGCTGCCACTCTGCATGACTCTCTTCAGTCCGGTCACTATATGAGCGGTCGTCCTGAACAGTTGCTGATTGCCAATGTAGACGGTTGCGTGATCGCAATGTTCGGTACCAGCCAGAACATTGAGAACTTTAATGTTGTGCTTGGCGAGGCTTATCCCAGCGTTACCGTTCTGTACAACGAAGCTTTTGAAGGCTAATTCTTAGAAATTATTA
This sequence comes from Faecousia sp., assembly GCA_045595645.1. Classification (GTDB taxonomy): domain Bacteria; phylum Bacillota; class Clostridia; order Oscillospirales; family Oscillospiraceae; genus JAZOXB01. Next base: position 22,753 of record JAZOAV010000040.1, on the reverse strand, counting down.
AGACGAAAAAGCAAGAGGGCAGCGGCAACACCGTTGCCCTCTTTCAAAATAAATTGTGTGCGAACAGATGAAAACAAAAGTTGTTGCTATCTGTGCGCACACAACAACACGAAAGGAGGAAAATGTAAATGCTATTTTCCAGTGTTCCCTTTTTGTATTACTTTTTGCCTGTGGTCATAATTTCCTATTTCCTGCTGTCATGGGGAGTGGAAGGACTGTTCCGTCTGTGCGGAAAAAATGGGGAAAAGGCGGGGTTATTTACAAAAAATGTGATCCTTTTGGCTTTTAGCTTGGTGTTCTACGCATGGGGCGAGCCGCGCTATGTCTTTTTGATGATCGGTACAATTTTTATGTTTTGGGCTTGCGGGCTTGCTATCGGCAAGGCGCAGACAAAGCTCTGGAAGAAAATTTGGCTCTGTGTCAGTGTCATTACCAGTTTGGCATTGCTGGGTCTGTTCAAATACGCAGACTTCTTTGTGGATAATTTTAATGCCCTGACGGGTCTGAGCGTACCTCTGCTGCGGCTGGCCCTGCCTGTGGGTATCAGCTTCTACACCTTCCAGGCCATGAGCTATACCATTGATGTGTATCGTGGCAATGCGAAAGTGCAGAAAAATCCCATTAGCTTCGGTACCTATGTGGCACTGTTCCCGCAGTTGATCGCAGGTCCCATTGTCCGTTATGTGGATGTGGCGCGGGAGATCGACAAGCGAAGCCATAGCTGGGATGAAATTGCCCTGGGTATTCGTCGCTTTGTGATCGGACTTGCCAAGAAGATCATCCTTGCAGATAACTTTGCCCTTTTGATGCGCCTGTTCCGGGAAAGCAGTGAGCAAAGTGTGGTCTTTTACTGGATGTATGCCATTTCCATTGGCCTGAATATTTATTTCGATTTCTCCGGCTACAGCGATATGGCCATTGGTTTGGGTCGGGTATTTGGCTTCCACTTTATTGAAAACTTTAACTACCCCTATATGTCCAAGTCCGTTGCAGAGTTCTGGAAGCGTTGGCATATCAGCCTGGGCTCCTGGTTTCGGGACTATGTGTATATCCCCTTGGGAGGCAATCGGGTAAGCAATGTGAGATGGCTGGTTAACACCTTTATAGTGTGGTCCCTGACCGGTCTGTGGCATGGTGCGGCATGGAATTATGTCCTTTGGGGTCTTCTGTACGCGGTGTTCCTGCTGGTTGAAAAGTGGGTGCCTGCCCTGAAGAAAATGCCTGATGTGCTTCGCCGTGTCTACACCTTGTTGGTGGTGTTCCTCGGCATGGTCATTTTTAATGCTGCGGATCTTTCGCAGATCGGAACGGATTTGGCGAATATGTTCGGCTTCGGCGGTCTACCCTTCCTGAGTGATGCCACCTTGTACTACCTGGGCAGCTTTGCAGTGTTATTTATCTTGGGCATTGTGGGCTCCACCTGTTGGGTAAAGAATACCGTCAATCGGCTGGCGGAGGGAAGAAAGACCGCTTCTGTGATGGCTGTTTTAGAACCCATTCTTCTGCTGATTCTCTTGCTGGTTTGTACCGGCTACCTGGTGGACGGCGCATTCAGCCCGTTCCTGTATTTCCGATTCTAAAGGAGGCGGTGATATGAGCAAAACAATAAGAGCCGTTGGCGCAGTCGTAGTGGTTGGCCTTTGGCTGCTGATCGCCGGATTTGCTTGGTTTTCCCCCGATGAGGTCTATTCCTTCACGGAGCGCAGCTATCTGGATCAGTTTCCGGAGCTGACCCTTGAGAACATTTTGGAAAAGGACGACAGCAAAAGAGGCACTTCGTCTTTTATGACCGAGTTCAATTCCTACACCCTCGACCAGTTCCCCCTGCGGGACACCTTCCGCGGGATCAAGGCTATGTTCCATTTGTATGCTCTGAATCAGAGCAATAATAACGGCAAATATATCCAAGACGGCTATATTGCGGAAATGACACCTCTCAATGAGGAGGTATTCCAAAAGAACCTTGCGTCCATTCAGAGAATTTACGAGAAGTATCTGAAGGATGCGGAGGGCTGCAATGTGTATATGTCTGTCATTCCCGACAAGAATTACTATTTGGCAGAGCCCAGCGGGCATGCTTCCATGTCGTTGGATTATGAGAAGCTCTTTGCCGATGTGGAAGCCAATGCCCCTTGGGCGACCCATATCAGTCTTTTGGATGTAATGGATGTTTCCATGTTTTATCGTACCGATACCCACTGGCGGCAGGAAAAAATCATGGATGTTGCCCAAAAACTGGCAAATGCTATGGGTAAGGAAGGCCCCAAGGAGGAAGATTTCACCGTGCAGAAGCTGGATGATCTCTTCTACGGTGTGTATTACGGGCAGATCGCCGTGCCTGTGGCGGGAGAGGATATGTTCCTGCTCCACAGTGATGTGCTGAATAACTGCCTGGTCAGCTATGACGGTGCAACACCTGTGAAGGGCGTTTATGACTGGGATCGGAGCAAGGTGGAGCTGGTGCAGAATCCCAACGGCAGCTATACGGTTTACGGCGATATGTACGAGGTCTTCCTTTCAAAAGAAAGTGGCAAGGTCGTCATTGAAAATCCCAATGCCACCACCGATAAGGAGCTGGTGATCTTCCGCGATTCCAACAGCAGAGCCTTGGCTCCCTTGCTGGTACAGGACTATGCCAAGATTACCATGCTGGATACCCGCTGGCTGACCGGCGGCACCCATATGCTGCAAAACTTCGCTTCCTTTGACAATCGGGATGTGCTGTTCCTCTATAGTACATCGCTTCTCAATAGCGTGGAATTGAAGTAAAAAAAGACGGAGGGTTCCGAGATGGAATCCTCCGTTGTATTATTTTTTCGGGGAAAAGCTCCGTTTTGGTTTCCTGATACTGTGCTTCCAGACAGGCGAATTGGCTTTGGAGAAGACGGTATTCCTTTGCCAGTTGAACCGACTCCGGTGCATCGGGGGAGCATCCTTGGGCAAGCAGCTCTTCGATTCTGTCACGCCGCTTTTCCATTTGCTTCCCCAATTCTGCCAAAGAGAACCCCAAACGCAAAAGCAGATCCTGCTGTTCGTTCATCTTTTTTTACCATCCTTCCCGTGATAATTCTTTGATAAAAATAAAAAGTGCGCCCCAACAGGAGCGCACCGAAAAATGCAGCACAGTCCTGTTGCGACACAGCTCATTCCCAAACAGGCATGATGACCGAGCGTACATTTTTACCAAATGTACGCCTGTTTGAGAAGCTATTAAGCTATGTCGCAGAAGTATTGTATCACAGACCTGCCAATATTTCAAGAGGTGCAAGAATATTTTGGGAATCATACAAACTGGATTGAATTTTGATTTGTCTGAAAGACTATCGTTCAATACCGTAGCGCGCCACATCCTTGACGCGCCGTGCAGGAACTATCGAATTTGTACCATTTCGGTATTGCGCACCGTCCGCCGCTTCGCGGTTCGGGTCGATGTGGGCATCGACCCCTATGAATCATTACGAAGGTGCATGCAGGCGCGTCTGGGAAGCCGCGCGCTACAATTCATAAAACGAAACAGAGCGGCAAAGAAAAAGCCATCTTTGAAATGTCGGAAATTTGTCGCGCGAATTCTATTGAAATGTCATAAAATATATGGTATAATTCTATTGAAATGTCATGGGAGGTGCGGTCTATGCTATATCGTAAGATTGAATCGGTCATTGAGGCACACTTAAAGTCGAATTCTAAGAGGATTCTTCTCATTGACGGAGCTCGTCAGGTAGGAAAGACATACATTATCCGCTATGTTGGGCAAAAGCTGTTTGAGAATTATATCGAAATCAATATGGTCGAGGATTCTTTGGGTGACCGCTTATTTGCAAATACCAAAACCGTGGAGGACTTTTATCTTCAGGTCAGTATGCTGGCAGGGCGCAAAATGAAAGAGAAGGAGAACACGCTGATCTTTATTGACGAGATTCAGGCATATCCTCAACTGCTCACCTTGCTGAAGTTTTTGGCGCAAGACGGAAAGTACAACTATATCGCCAGCGGTTCGCTCCTTGGCGTTACCCTGTCGCAGACAACATCCGTCCCTATGGGCAGCATTCGTAAGGTTAGAATGTTCCCGCTGGATTTTGAGGAATTCCTCTATGCCAATGGTATGAATCAGGTCGCCATTGAGGTCATGCGGAGTAAGTTTGAACGGCTTGAAGCATTGGACGAGCCTATGCACAACAAGATGATGGATCTGTTCCGCAAGTTCCTGCTTGTGGGTGGACTGCCTGATGCGGTCAACACTTATTTGGCAGAGAAGAACATCCAATCTGTCCGCGAAGTGCAAAGAGAGATCCATGATTATTATGCTGCGGATGCGTCCAAATACGACGAGGAGCGGAAACTGATGATCCGCAGAATCTACAATCTTATTCCCTCCAATATGGAGAACAAGAAAAAGCGGCTTGTAGCACAGTCTGTCGAAAACAAACGCGGGAAGACCTTCAATGACTACAGTGAGGAATTCGAGTATTTGATCAGTGCAGGGATTGCGTTGCATGTTCGGGCTATTTCCAATCCTGTATTTCCGCTGATTGAATCCACAGGCAAGAATCTGCTCAAGCTTTACCTGAATGATGTGGGTATTCTTACGGGGATTCTGTACGGAAACAATATTCGCGCTGTTCTGGATGACCAAAAGAGCATCAATCTTGGCTCTGTTTATGAGACGGTTGTAGCAAGCGAGCTGATTGCCCATGGGCACAATCTGTTCTACTACGACAACCGCAGAAAGGGCGAAGTGGACTTCCTGATCGATGACTACAGCAGCCTTTCCACTGTTCCTGTAGAAGTGAAGTCTGGCAAGGACTATACGATCCACAGTGCACTGAACACCTTCGTGCAGAACGAGGACTACTATGTTAAAAAAGCATATGTGATTTCTAACGAAATATCTGTGCGGGAAAAGGGAAAGATCCTCTATATCCCAATCTACTATGTGATGTTCCTGAATGCCAATACTGCGGAAGCAGACCTGCAATTCTAAGCTGTGATAGCAAAAGAAGCAAAAAGACGGAGGATTCCGAGATGGAATCCTCCGTTGGTTTTTACATGTACTTTGCCTGATACTTTTCGATGGCGATTCTCAGCAGTTCCAGGGCGCGCTTGAGGTCTTCGCTTTGCAGAACATAGGCGACACGGATTTCCTGTTCGCCTGCGCCGGCTGTTGCATAGAAGCCGCTGCCGGGGGCAAAGGTGACAGTCTGCTTGTTGTCCTCGAACTCCTCCAACAAGTAGGTCTGGAACTTTTCGGCATTGTCTACGGGCAGCTTGGCCATCATGTAGAAGGCACCCTTAGGCTCTGCCACAACGATGCCGGGGATGGCGGTCAGACCTGCATAGCAAACATCACGGCGACGGCGATATTCTTCACGCACGGACTCGAAGTAAGTGTCGGGCACGCTGTACAGGGCGGCTGCGCCGTACTGCTCTACAGTTGCGACGGATAGACGGGCCTGTGCGATCTTCATAGCGGCCTGCATGAATTCCTTGTTGCGGGAGATCAGGGCACCGATACGGGCACCACAGGCACTGAACCGCTTGGAAACGGAGTCGATGATGATCAGGTTTTCTTCGATGCCGGGGATGTGGGCGGCGGTGAGCAGCTCGCCCTCGTAGATGAATTCACGGTAGACCTCGTCGCAGATGAGGTACAGGTTATGCTCCTTGGCGATATCCGCAACGAGCTGCAGCTCTTCCTGAGTGAGGATGGTGCCGGTGGGGTTGCCGGGGTTGGAGGGCATCAGAGCACGGGTCTTTTCGGTGATGCGGGGCACGATCTTCTCACGGGATGCAAAGTGATAGCCTTCTTCGGGAGTGGTGGGGATGGGGCAGATGCGGCCGCCGGCCATGTTGACGAAGGTGCGGTAGTTGGGATAGAAGGGCTCGGCAACCAAGACCTCGTCGCCTTCGTCCAAAATGCAGCTCAGTGCCATAGACAGAGCTTCGCTGCCGCCGGTGGTGACGATGATATCAGCGGTGTCAAAATGCACATCCAACTTGCTGTAATAGTTCTGAATGGCTTCAATCATGCAGGGAATACCGGGAGAGGGAGCGTAGTCCAGCACCTTCTGCTGATAGGAGGTGATGGCCTCAAAGAAGCCACGGGGGGTTTCGATGTCGGGCTGGCCGATGTTCAGAGGAATGATTTGGATGCCTCTGGCTCTGGCCTGCTGCATCAGGGGGTAGAATTTGCGGATGGGAGAGAGGTTACAGCGATTGACTTTTTCGGATAACTTCATAATACATCCTCACTTTCAGTAATGTTAGGTTTACATAATTATGCCTTTGCCAAAATTCTTTCTACGGCATCCGTCTGCTCCCAGGGCAGATTCAGCTCGGGACGGCCGAAGTGACCGTAAGCGGCGGTCTGCTGGTAGATGGGACGGCGCAGGTTCAGGGTGTTAATGATAGCGGCAGGGCGCAGGTCGAAACATTCCCGCACCAGCTCGCTCAGTTGCCAGTCGGAGAGCTTGCCCGTGCCGTAGGTCTCCACCAAAACGGAAACAGGCTGCGCCACACCGATGGCATACGCCAGCTCGATTTGGCACTTGTCGGCCAAGCCGGCTTTTACCAGATTCTTTGCCACATAACGGGCCATATAAGCGGCACTGCGGTCTACCTTGGTGGGGTCTTTGCCGGAGAAAGCGCCGCCGCCGTGGGCAGCGTAGCCGCCGTAGGTATCCACGATGATCTTTCGACCGGTCAGGCCGCTGTCACCCACGGGGCCGCCAATGACGAAACGACCGGTGGGGTTTACATAAAACTTTGTTGCGCCATCCACCAAATGCTTGGGCAGGCTGGGACGGATGATTTCTTCGATGACCGCTTCCCGCAGATCCTTGATGGAAATATCCTCGGCGTGCTGGGTGGACAGAACGACACTGTCGATGCGCTCCACGCTGCCGTCCTCGGCATACTGGACGGAAACCTGGCTCTTGCCGTCGGGACGCAGCCAAGGCAGATGGCCGTTCTTTCGCTCCTCTGCCAGCTTGCGGGTCAGATTGTGAGCGAAGGCGATGGGGGCGGGCATCAGTTCCTTGGTTTCGTTGCAGGCGAAGCCGAACATCATGCCCTGATCGCCGGCACCCAAGGTGTCGGGGTCTTCGTAGGAGTTGTTTACGCCCATGGCGATATCGCCGGACTGCTCGTCAATGGCAGTGAGAATGGCACAGGTGTTGCCGTTAAAGCCGGCAGATTGGCTGTCGTAGCCGATTTTGAGCAGGGTATCCCGTGCAATGCGGGGGATATCCACATAGCAATTAGTGGAGATTTCGCCCATAACGAGAACCATGCCGGTGGTGGTAGCACATTCGCAGGCAACACGGGCGTTGGGGTCCTGAGCATAGATGGCATCCAGAACACCATCAGAGATTTGGTCGCAGACCTTATCGGGATGTCCCTCTGTGACCGATTCGGAAGTAAAAATTCGTTTTTGCATAACTAATAGCTCCTCTCTATTGGATTTCAGAGCCAATCGAAACAAAAAATACCCCGTCACTCGACAGGGCATGGCATTGTGTCCCTCATCTGTCGATCGTATCGCCGGAATTGGCACCTTGCATATCAAGGAAACTCTGAATGAATAGCCATCGGCACTCAGCGGATCTTTTGTCCCAACTTTTCGGCTTGAAAAACTTGAAATACATAAAGTATTCCTGCGTTTTCCAAACCTCAATTTGGAACAAAATCTCTCGCTGATTGCTCTCGGCGATTTCATCAGAGCTTCCATAGCAGGTTGTCGGGCTTCATCGGGCCGGTCCCTCCGCCACTCTCGATAAGGCTATGAAATTCGCCCATATGATAGCACAAAAAGTGTTACAGGTCAAGGGGAAAATGCTGTATTTTCAGCGATTTTCGGCGTTATCCCGACTTCCTGCCGAAATGCGCCGCACATGGAGCAGACGGTACAGAGGCGTGGGCACGAAGTAGGTCAAAAGCTGACCGTAGGATCGCCACAGACAGCGCAGACCCCGCAGATGGAGCCGACGGAAGGCGATGCGCAGGGTTTTTGCCACATTGCGGCGATTTTGCCATGTGCGCCGCTTGATGGCGGCATCGTTTTCCAAAATCACATACAGGGGCTCTTGCAGGTTGTGACCGCAGTAGCCCGCCGCCAAAAAGCGGGACCACAGATCCAAATCCTCACAGCGCAGGACATGGGGTTCCAAGGAGTAGCCTCCAAGGGCTTCCAGCACTTGCCGCTTGCACAGCACAGTGGCGTGGATAAAGCAGGTGCAGTGGCGAAAATCCTCGATTTTCACCTTGGTCGGTTGCACATAACGGGTCAACTCCCGCTCCCCGTTGGAGACAATGGCGGCAGTGCCCACCAAATCCACCTCGGGATTGACTTGCAGATAGGCGATCTGCTTGGCGAACCGCTCGGGCAGGGAGATGTCGTCGCCGTCCATGCGGGCGATGTATTCCGTTTTTGCCTCCGCTAAGCAACGGTTCAGGGAGTAGGGGAGACCACGGTTGCTTTCGTTGCGCAGAAGGTGAAATTTTTCGGGGTAACGGGCGGCATAGTTCTGCAAAATGGCGTAGCTTTCGTCGGTGGAGCCGTCGTCACAGGCCACCAGCACCCAGTGGGGATAGCTCTGTGTCAACAGAGAATCTATCGCCTTTGGGAGTGTGGCGGCGCAGTTGTAAGTTGACATAATAACGGTTATGGTAAACATAATATGATACCTCTACAGATAACTATAGAAATAAAACAGGCTGTACAGGGTGCAGGTCGCCACGGTGATGGGCATTTGCCACTTTCGATGGAAGAAGTGGCGAATTTCCCATGGTAGGAGGATGTACAGGTACAGGCTCATATAAATGGGCAGGCGGCCGATGAAAATGCCGCTGGTGAACATGGAAAGAATGTAGATGCCCGTGGAAATAATGGACATATTGACACACAGATTGATCAGAGGGTTGCGGCTTTCTCGCAGAGTTTTGCGGTAGACAAATGCCAAGAGGGTGGGAACGGAGTAGACCAGCACCCGCAGCGCGTTGGTGCCGTCGTCGCCGCTGGTCCTCCAGTCAGTAACCACATTTTCGTACTGCGTGTCCTCCATGAGGGTGTCCAGAAAGTCTGTAAATTCGCCTACGAACAGCACCGCCAGCAGTACGCCCAACAGCACCAAATTGGTTTTTTTGTTCCACGCCTTGCCCTGCACCAGAAAAATTACGGGAAGCATAAGCAACGCCGACTGGTGAAAGACCGAGGCAAACAGAATGAGCACGATCGTCCAAATATGGCGTTTTCTCAGAAGCAGAGGCAGTGCGGCGAAGATGATGACAACCGCCAGAAATTGACGAGTGCCGTTGAACATCCAGGCGGTGTAGTCCGTGGAGGCGACAAAGAGAAAGATGCTCAGCCAGTAATTGCGGGAATACTTGCGGTAGACCATCGCCACGCAGATCATTTGGATGGCTGCCAAAAGGAAGAAGTACACCCGAAAATTGTCTCCAAAGATGCACTTGAGCAGGGCGGAAAAGCCAAAGAAGCCCGCATCCTTGGGTTGTGCTTCCATGTAGGCGGGGATTTCCCACAGGGAGGAGGGGGCTCGCACAAAGCTCATGCGATAAAATTCTGTGTCACCGAATAGGGTACTGCGCTGGGCGCACCAGTAGATGAGGGGCAGTACCAAAAGTAAGGCAGCCGACAGGCTCCAACGCTCCCGCGTTTTTCCCAGCACCCGCATATTCCGACGGGGGAAGCAGATGGCCAATAAGAAACCGCCGCCCAAAAGCCATATTAAAATTTTAAGGGCGAGTTGTAGGTTCATGGCGTTCTCCTGTGGTTTTGTCTCGGTATATCGAAGGATTATCGTATCTGTTCGTAGGGCCGTTCTTTGAACGCCCGCGGGCGAACGCAGTTCGCCCCTACGCTGTAACACTCTGCGCATAGGCGCGTCTGGGAAGCCGCGCGCTACGGGTGCGCTGCATTGAAAGGGACGGGAAAACCGTCTCCCACGATGCGGATTGATGAAACGATATATTTATTATAATGCAGAGAGAGGGAAAAGTAAAGGAAAAAGGCTGCGGCAAAGGGCTTTGCTACGAAAAAACCGCCCTTCCGAATGGAAGGACGGTTGTGTTTTCGATTAGTCTGCTACATAGGGCAGCAGGGCGATGGCGCGGGCGCGCTTGATCGCAACGGTCAGCTGACGCTGATGCTCTGCACAGGTACCGGTGGTACGGCGGGGCAGAATCTTGCCGCGCTCGGAAGTATAGCGACGGAGCTTGGCAGAATCCTTGAAATCGATGCTCGTAACCTTATCTACGCAGAAGTTACAAACCTTCTTACGCTTGCGGGGGCGAGCCTTCTCGTTAGCCATGATGAAATCCTCCTTCTTTAAATACTCTGGTGGAAAAGTTACCTTAGAACGGAAGCTGGCTGTCGTCGTCCTCAATCATGGAGAAATCGGAGGACGGAGCGGGAGCGGCGGGAGCAGCGTAGCCATAGTTGTTGGCAGGAGCAGAACCGTACGCAGGGGCAGAGCCATACGCAGGAGCGGAGCCGTAGGCGGGAGCAGAGCCGTAAGCCGGGGCGGAGCCGCCGTTGAAGCTGCTGTTGTAGCCATTGTAGCTGCCTTCGCTGCTGCCTTCACGCTTGGAGTCACCAAAATAGACATTGTCTGCGATGACTTCGGCGCTGCGGCGCTTGTTTCCGTCTTTGTCGTTCCAGTTGCGAATCTGGAGACGACCGGAAATCACAGCCATGCGGCCCTTGGCGAAATACTTGCTGACGAACTCAGCAGTGCTGCGCCATGCCACGATGTCGATGAAGTCCGTTTCTCTTTCGCCGGTAGCCTGATTTGCAAAATCACGGTCAACGGCGATGGTGAAGGTGGCCACGGCAGTGCCGGAGTTTGTCCGACGGAGCTCGGGGTCACGGGTAAGACGACCCATGAGAACGATGTGGTTCAACATGAAAGGGCCTCCTTACGCTTCAACTGCGACGATGATGGAACGCATAACGCCTTCAGTGATCTTGAACACGCGGTCCAGCTCAGCGGGGAGCTCGGGCTTGCATTCGCAGGTCATGAGGACATAGTAGCCTTCGGGCAGATCATTGATGGGATAGGCGAGCCGACGCTTGCCCCATTCCTCGATACCCGTGAGAGTACCTTCTGCCTCAACCATCGCCTTGAACTTTTCCACGAGAGCAGCGATACCCTCTTCGCCCTTAGCGGGGTCGATGATATAGATGATCTCATACTTAGCGGAAATCTTAGCCATTGTTGTGTGCACCTCCTTCTGGTCTTTTGGCCGACAATCTCTGTGCCGGCAAGGATAGCTTGTTTTCACAAGCCCGTATATTTTACAGCGAAATTCTTCCTTTGTCAAGGACTTTTTTGCTTTTTTCAGGGATTTTCCCGTATATAATTTTCTTGCATTTTGGGCGATAAAGTGATATGATAATGAGGTGAAAATAGATTGGGAGGTATTGCTTATGAAACCCATTTCCGGTTCTATTGTGGCTATCGTCACCCCCTTTAATGCCGATGGCTCTGTGGACTTGATTCGTCTGCGGGAGTTGGTGCAGTGGCACATTGAAAACAAGACCGACGGTATTGTTGCCCTGGGCACCACCGGCGAAACCGCTTCCACCTCTTTGGAGGAGGACATCAAGACCTTGGAAACCATTTTGGATGCCGCCGCAGGCCGCATTCCCGTCATTGCGGGCAGTGGCTCCAATTCCAGTGCTATGCAGCAGCATAAGAGTGTGCTCTATTCTCAGATGGGTGCTGCAGCTCTGCTGTGCATCAGTCCCTATTATGTGAAAACCAACGAGGAGGGCATGTACCGCCACTTTATGATGTCGGCGGAAGCGGCCTCTGCCCCCATTATTCTGTATAATGTACCCGGTCGTACCGGCTGCCGCATTTCTCCCGCTGTGGTCAAGCGGCTGTCCACCCATCCCAATGTGATGGGCATTAAGGAAGCCAGCGGCGACATGAGCTATGCCATGCAGGTGGCCCGCTATCTGTCCGATGATTTTGTCATGTACTCCGGCAATGACGACATTACCATTCCTCTTATGAGCGTGGGTGCCAAGGGTGTCATTTCCGTTTGGGCAAACCTGATGCCCAGAGAGTGTCACGACATGGTCACCGATTGGCTGGAAGGACGGCAAGAACAGGCGGTTGCCGCGCAGCTCAAGTATTTGGATTTGATCAATGCCCTGTTTATGGAGGTCAATCCCATTCCCATTAAGGAAGCCATGAATCTGATGGGACTGAAGGCAGGACATTATCGTATGCCTCTGTATCCCATGGCCCCCGAAAATCGTGCCAAGCTGGCTGCCATCATGCAGGCGGCGGGTCTGACGGTGGAGGGACTGTGATGCGGATTTTTCTCAGCGGCTACGGAAGAATGGGCCGCATGGTGGAGGAGCTGGCAAAGGCCAAGGGCTGGGAAGTGATCGGTTGGGCAGATGTGACTTGTCCCGAACGCTACGACACGGCGGAGGCCGCCGATTTGTGCATCGATTTTTCTGCGCCTGCGGCACTGCCCAAGCTGGCAGGCTACATTCGCCGCACCAAGACCCCCTTGCTCAGCGGCACTACGGGTCTGGCCGAGCCGGATTTCGTTCTGTTGCGGGAATTGTCGGAGCTTGTCCCTGTGATTTGGGCGGCAAATTACAGCACCGGCATTGCCGTGTTGCGGAAAATGTTGCGGGAGTACGCCCCTGTGCTGGCAGATTGGGACAAGGAAATTTTGGAACTGCATCACAATCAGAAGGCCGATGCCCCCAGTGGTACGGCGAAAATCCTGTTGCAAGAGATTGACCCCGAAGGCCGTGCCCTGACTCTCCACGGACGGGAGGGCATCTGCGGCGCGAGAACGAAGGGCGAAATTGCCGTCCACGCTCTGCGGGGCGGTACGGTTGCCGGAGAACACAGCGTGCTGTTTTTCGGTGAGGATGAAAGTCTGGAACTGACCCACAAGGCAAGCTCCCGCCGCATCTTTGCCGCCGGTGCGCTTCGTGCAGGTGAGGCGTTAAGCAAAAAACCTGTCGGGTTTTACGACTTGGAAAGGCTGATTTTTATTTAGGAAACTCTGAACAAATAGCCATCGGCACTCAGCGGCTCTTTTGTCCCAACTTTTCGCCATGGAAAACTTGAAATACACAAAGTATTCCTGCGTTTTTCATGTCTCAATTTGAAACAAAATAGCTCGCTGACTGATCTCGGCGTTTTATTCAGAGCTTCCTTGGGAGGAAACACTATGGAACGAATTACACCCCGAACCTTATCGGGATTTATGGAGCTGCTCCCTGCACCTCAGATGCAGTTGGAGCGAATGATGCAAATTTTGCGGGAAACCTATGCACTCTTCGGATTCACCCCGTTGGATACGCCTGTGCTGGAATCCTCTGAGATTCTTTTGGCAAAGGGCGGCGGCGAGACGGAGAAGCAGATTTACCGCTTCCAAAAGGGCGACAGTGACTTGGCCCTGCGCTTTGATTTGACGGTGCCTCTGGCGAAATATGTTGCCATGCACGCAGGGGAGCTGCACTTCCCCTTCCGCCGTTACCAAATCGGCAAGGTCTACCGTGGCGAGCGTGCCCAGAGAGGCCGCTTCCGCGAGTTTTATCAGGCGGATATCGATATCATCGGTGACGGCAAGTTAGATATTCTCAATGAGGCAGAAATTCCCTCTATTATCTATACCATTTTCCGTCGCTTCGGTCTGACACGCTTTGTCATTCGGGTCAATAACCGTAAGCTGCTCAACGGCTTTTACGCCCTGCTGGGTCTGACGGAGAAGTCCGGCGACATTATGCGCACCGTGGATAAGCTGGATAAAATCGGCACGGAAAAGGTGCGGGCACTCCTGTTAGAGGAGGGTCTGACGGAGGAACAGACGGATGAAATCCTTCGGTTTATCGCCATCAAGGGCAGTAACGCAGAGGTTTTGGCGGCTTTGGAGAATTGGAGAGGCCAAAACGAGATGTTTGACTTAGGCTTGGAGGAATTGGCGGCGGTTGCAAAGCATTTGGCGGCCTTCGGCGTGCCCGAGGAAAATTTTGCCGTGGATCTGACCATTGCCCGTGGCTTGGATTACTACACCGGCACGGTGTATGAAACCACCCTGCTGGATCATCCCGAAATCGGCTCCGTCTGCTCCGGCGGCCGCTACGACAATTTGGCAGGCTATTACACCGAGCGTCAGCTCCCCGGCGTGGGCATTTCCATCGGCTTGACCCGCCTGTTCTATGTGCTGGGCGAGCAAAAGCTGCTCAACGAGAATCTGCCCACGGCTCCTGCCGATTGCCTGCTCCTGCCCATGACAGAGGATATGGGCGCGGCGGTTGCACTGGCTACCAAGTTGCGCAACGCAGGTATTCGCACCCAGATTTATGCCGAGCAGAAGAAATTTAAGGCGAAAATTGGCTATGCCGACAAGCTGGGCATTCCCTATGTGGTATTTTTGGGCGAGGATGAGATCGCCCGTGGCGAATGCTCCGTGAAGAATCTGCGCAGCGGCGAGCAGCAGAGCCTTTCTGTGGAGGCTGCCGCACAGCTCATGCTCGATGGCATTGCTGCTATGTCCGCTGACACCGTGATTTTAGAGAAATAAGGAGATATAAGCATGAACAGAACACATAATTGCGGCGAGCTGCGTTTGGCGCACGCCGGTCAGACTGTTACACTCATGGGCTGGATGGAGAATGTCCGTGAGGTTGGTGCAAATTTGGCTTTCGTTGTCCTGCGTGACTTCTACGGCACCACTCAGGTGGTCATTGAGAACGAGGAAACCATGGCCATTATCAAGTCCATCAATCGGGAGTCCACCATCGCCGTCAGCGGCGTGGTGCGGGAACGCTTCAGCAAGAACGACAAGCAGCCCACGGGCGAAATCGAAGTCGTGCCTGAGAAGATTGAGATTTTGGGCCGCTGCCGTCACAACCAGCTTCCCTTTGAAATCAACAAGAGTAAGGATGCAGACGAAAATGTGCGTCTGAAGTACCGCTATCTGGACCTGCGGAATCCCGCTGTCAAGAGTAATATCATCCTGCGCTGTCAGGTGGTGGCCGACATTCGCCGCCGCATGACGGAAAAGGGTTTTTTGGAAATCACCACACCCATCCTCACGGCTTCCAGCCCCGAGGGTGCAAGAGACTATCTGGTTCCTGCCAGAAATCATCCCGGCAAGTTCTACGCTCTGCCTCAGGCTCCCCAGCAGTTCAAGCAGCTTCTGATGACCTCCGGCTTTGACCGTTATTTCCAGATTGCTCCCTGCTTCCGTGATGAGGACGCCCGTGCAGACCGCACCCCCGGCGAATTCTATCAGTTGGATATGGAAATGGCCTTTGCCACCCAGGACGATGTGCTGACCACCTTGGAAGAGGTTCTGCGTCCCGTATTTGCCAACTTCGGCAAATACAAGAGAGTGTCTCCCGCTCCCTTCCGTCACATTCCCTTCAATGAAGCCATGGAACGCTATGGCTCGGACAAGCCCGACCTGCGTATCGACTTGGAGATCGAGGATATTTCCGACTTGGTGCAGGGCTGCGGCTTCGGCCCCTTTGAGGGTGCCACCGTCAAGGCGGTCGCCGTGGACGACTTCAATCAGACCCGTAAGTGGATCGACAAGCTCTTAGCCGATGTGGAAATGACCACCGCAAACAAGGCTTGCTGGTTCCGTTTGGACGAAAACGGACAGCTCACCGGCGGCATTTCCAAGTTCCTCGGCGAGTGCATCGACAGCCTGAAGGAACGCCTGAACCTGAAGCCCGGCAGTTTTGTCTGCATGGCCGCCGGCAAGAAGCCCGCCGCACAGAAGACCGCCGGTGTCATCCGTAAGTTCATGGGCACCCGCCTGCCCGGTCACTTTGACGAGGAACAGTTTGCACTTTGCTGGATCGTGGACTTCCCCATGTACGAAATGGGCGAGGAATCCGGCAAGCTGGAATTCTGCCACAACCCCTTCTCCATGCCCCAGGGCGGTCTGAAGACCTTGGAGGATGCGGAAGGCGACGAGGCCAAGCTGCTGGCCATCAATGCCCATCAGTACGACTTGGTTTGCAACGGCTACGAAACCGCTTCCGGCGCCGTGCGGAACCATGACCCCGAAATCATGGTCAAGGCCTTCCAGATGGTCGGCTTGGGTGAAGAGGATGTGAAGGCTAAGTTCCCCGCTATGTACAACGCCTTTACCTACGGCGCACCTCCCCATGCAGGCGCAGCCCCCGGTATTGACCGCATTGTGATGCTGCTGCTGGGCGAGGAGAGCATCCGTGAGGTTATCACCTTCCCCATGAACAAGAATGCACAAGACCTGATGATGGGCGCACCCACCGCGGTAGAACCCAAGCAGCTCAGCGATGTGCATATTTCCATCGTGGAAAAGGATTGCAAGTAATAACAAGGGGCTGTAGCAAAAGAACATTGCTACAGCCCCTTTAAATTAGATGTAAATTTTTCAGCAAACATATTGACTATGTACTTCTTTAGAAGTATAATATATACAAGGTAACTCTAAAGAAGTATGGAGGCAGTGAAAATGAGTAAACGAATTCTATATCACGGTTCACCCGAAATCATTCAAAGACCTGTGTTTGGAAAAGGGAAATCATATAACGACTATGGAAAGGGCTTTTACTGTACAGAGCATTTGGAGCTTGCAAAGGAATGGGCTTGCACTGAAAATATAGACGGTTATGCAAACAAATATGAAATGGATACTGCTGAGCTCGTTGTTCTGAATCTTTCTTCAAGCGAATACACCATTCTGCATTGGCTGGCTCTACTAATGAAGTACCGAAAATTCCGTGTTTCCACTCCTGTGATGAAGCGAGGTGCGGATTGGTTAAAAGAACATTTTCTCCTTGATCTGACACCGTATGATGCAGTGATTGGCTACCGTGCGGACGATTCTTATTTCTCTTTTGCAAGAGCATTTATCAATAACGAGATTTCGCTCAAACAGCTTTCCTATGCTATGCGTCTGGGCAAGCTCGGGGAACAGTTCGTTTTGAAAAGTCCTGCTGCCTTTGAGAAGATACGGTTTGTTTCTTATGAGATTGCTGATAATACCGTGTATTACGCAAAAAGAAAGACCCGTGATGAGGAAGCAAGAGCTGCTTTTCGTGCCGAGCTTGAAAAAGACGATTTGGATGGTTTATACATGAGAGACATGATCCGTGAGGAGGCGCAAGCAAATGATCCGCGCTTACGATAAGCAATATTTGGATGATGCCATGCAGTGCTTAGGGGAAGCTATGGACTATGCCGCCAATCGCTGTCAGATGAATATGGACAGTTTCCTTGAACTGTTTATTGGCACGGGTTTTGCAGAACAGTTTGCTGTAGGCGTTCCCAAGTATGTCTCCGGTGTATCCGGCACAGAGCTTGTGATGGATGTGCTCACAAAGTCCGGAATGGATATGGATTTTCCGCAGGCACAGATTGACTATGACTATTCCCCGCAATATTGGTGCGGTTGGATTCTTGCTTACTATCAATGGTACAGCGGACGCAGTTTTAAGGAGATTGAAAAGCATATCACCATGCAGGAGATTGAAAAGCTCTATCCTACTTTGCATGAAGCATCCGAGAAGAAATTTGTAGATATTGTGAATCGCATGATCCGAAGAAAGAACCCGCCGACCCGTTTGCAGGCGCAACGCAAGGTCAGCGGTTATTCGCAAAGAGAGCTTGCAGAAAAGGTTGGCGTCAATCTGCGCACTTTGCAACAGTATGAAATTCGTGCCAAGGATATTAACAAAGCCGCAGGAGCGACGCTCCTTGCTTTGGCAAAAGTCCTCGGTTGCCGTGTAGAAGATCTGTTGGAGTACGATAATAGCGAGATTGAGGATGACGAGCAGGAGGATTGATGCATGGCTACAAAAGAATTTGATTTGATGCGCACCTTATTTACCCTTGAGGATTTATATGGTCTTAGAATCATTGAAATCGACGGGGAGCTTTGTCTGCATTTAGACAAGGGTATGGGTACAAAATACATTACTATGTTTGAGATGTTATCCGCTTGGAAAGAGCAGGCTGAGAAGTTAAAGAACGGAGAAATCTCAAAAGAGGAATACAATACTTGGCGTTATACATACCCCGAAGTAGAGGTGCAGCGCACAAGGGATGCTCTTGACGAACTTCGCAGAAAGGCAAGCACGGAAAATGAATAATGACGAAGTATTATTTGTAAGCAATAACATAGACACAAGCAAAAGTTTGTTTCGCTATATGTCTTTAGCCCAGTTTCTTTCCATCGTTGAAAATCGCAAGCTCTTTCTAAACAAGGTAAAACGATGGGAAGATACTTGGGAAGGTCCCGATGACCAATTACCTATGATTACAGAATCTGGAGAAAAAGTTTATTTCGAATCGTTACTTACATCTTCTACTGTAGGGCAATGTTGGACTTATGATAAAGATTCAGATGCAATGTGGCGTATCTATTCTCCAGACCGACAAGGTATAATGATCGAAACCAATGTTGATTGTTTTCGAGAAATTCAAGGATTAAGAGAAGCCGTTTTAGCTAAGGTCATTTATTTCAATAAAGATAATTATATTGAAAAGAGAAAAGAAATAGCAGAAAACAGTTCTTATTGTTACGCTGGCGATATGGCATTAAAGCGAGAAGCGTTCAAACACGAAAACGAAGTGCGACTTTTGGTATGCCTGCAAGCATATCGAGAAATTCCAAACTGTTGGGATATTCCTGTAATGGGTTTTGATTTTGATCCTCTGACCTTCATTAAATCTATTACTTTTGATCCAAGGGCCGATGAGTGGTTTGTTAACACAATGAAGCAATACTGCTTATCTAAAGGTTTTTATTGTCCCATAGAAAAGTCATCACTTTACGAAAAAGACTTTTTTGAAAAAGCCAAAATCGTTAGACGATATGAAACCGTCGAAGAATAAAACAAAAAGAGCTAACAGACTTTGTAACAAAAATCTGTTAGCTCTTTATTTATGAATAATCTGAAATTGTTGTCAAAACGTTGTCACGAGGCTTTTTCAAACCTCGAAAACCCAGTGTTTATGCGGGTTTTCAGCGTTTTTGGTATTATTCCTACTCGTTTGCACCGGCGGTTTGTTCTACTCGTTCCATGGACAGGAGCATAATCAGCGTGCCCAAGGCGGCAGTGACCAAGCTGGTCAGAAGCATGGACTCTACGCCAAAGTGTTCCGTCAGATTCCCGCCTACGAAATAGGCAATCAGGCAACCCAAGGTGTTGGAGGCACCCAAATAGGTCTGTCCCTTTACCACATTTTCCTTGGAGATCACTGAGCCTACATAGTACACCGAGGCCACCGCATAGATGGCGTAGCCGCCCATTTGGGTGAGCTGCGCCAGCACGATGCCCATTTCTCCCGGCAGCAGCCAGGTCAGAAGCAGGCGCAGGGTCATGCACGCACAGGAAATGCCCAGCCACACATCGCAACGCAGGGTTTTCAGCAGCTTGCGGAACAGGAACATGGTGGGCAGCTCCAAAAAAGCTACCACCATCAGCACCGTTCCCTGCAAATTCGTCACGGCGGCTTCCTCTACACCGACAGGGAGCTTGCTCTCCACTACCCGATACATGGCATTGGAAAGGGCGTTGTGACCGATGTACATGAGGACGGAAGCGAGTAACACAAAGAGAAAACGGGGATTTTCCCGAAAGAATTCCTTGATAGGCGTGGGCTTTTTTGCCTCCGCTGTTGTATGTACCGAGGGGAAGAACAGGGTTACGGCACAGAACAGGATCGCACTGATGGCAGCGGCAGCAGCGATGGCCTGATTGCCGAACTTGGAAATCAGAACGGCGGTCAGTTTGGCTGCCACACCGAAGCTGACCGAGCCGCAGGCACGAGCCACGGCAAAATTCAGGCTGTAGCCCACCCGAATGGCCTGCATGCCCATGGCATTGGAAAAGGCGGGGGCGATTTGCAGACAGACACAGGCCGCCGCAAAAAGCAGTGCAGAGCCGCCCACAGTCAGGGCCGCTGCACCTGCACAGGCTGCGCCCAGGGCGGAAATGAGCAGGGAGATGCTGCGGGTGTTGAGGCTGGTTTTATCGACTAAAGTGGTCAAAACCGGCTGCAACAGGAAGGCAGTTGCCGTGGCAATGCCCAGTACCAGACCGGCGGTGCCGTCCGTCAAACCCGTTTGTTCCGTGAGATAAGGGTAGGCAAAGGCAATTAAAAATCCGAATTCTGCCCACAGGATGGTCTGCTGCAGGGCGTAGGGCAGGGTTAAATTCTTTCTCATTTGATCCTCTCAAAATACCAAGCCAGCAGCAAATCCGCAACCTCACCGTAGGATTGGATGCCGCTTTCCACATCAAAGCTCTGTAAGTAATTGTCGTACACCACATCGGTTACGGCGGTGAGTGTCTCGTTCTGCCGCTCCTCGTAGTGCTTCACGGAGGCGTTGCAATCTGCCGCCAAATATTCCTTCACGCCGTACCACACAGAGTCAGCGGCACCTGCATCTACCTTGTACAGGGCGTTGTAGCAATAGCGGAAGGCCATGTAGTAACCGGAGTAACGAAATTCCGGTGCTTCGTTCTCGATGCAGGCCAAAAAACCTGCGAAATTTGCCTCGTCCTCACGGGCAAAGGCCATGCGGTGACCAATTTCGTGACACATAGTAAAGGGTACGGCGGCAGGATAGGTCTCCGTGGAGACGGTACTTTCTCCAGTGAAAGCAATAAATATTCCTGTCGTGCCCGTTTTCGTAAAGAATTTGCTGAAAAACAGGGGCTTGACCGAATCGGTGCAGCCCTTTAAGCAGGAAAATTCGTTTCCGAGGACTTCGTAGCCCTCATTCGCCCGTTCAGCTAAATTGTAGAAATCGTAGCTGACCATGGCTCCCCGCGCATCCCGCCGCACTTCGGGTGCCCAGAGATTTGCCATATCCCGATAGTAAGCCGTCGCTTCCTTGAGCTGTGCAACGGTGTATTGCTGTTCGGGCAGCTCCATGCGGGACTCCATAGAGGGAGCAAAATAATTCAAGCCCCACAGAGCCACAAAAATCAATACGCCTGTACTGAGGGTCAGAATGACCCCCGACAACCATATGTGAAGGCGGAAGGGCCATAGGCTTCGCAGAAGGGTGTAGAACATCCACAGCAGAAGCCCTACCAAAATCAGCTCCCACAGGGCAATGGGAATGGGGGAAGTCACAGCGGACAGCAGCCCCAGCAGCTTGCGGGAAAGGTCGGGATAAAAGTAGAAAAACCAATCGCCGCTATATTTTGCAAATAGCACAAAAACCATTGTTACCACCAGGCAGACACCCGACAGCAGCAGCCGTGAAATCATCTTGAGCATAGTTCCTCCAACGGTACTAAAGCAGGGAACGGAACAAGGCTAAGCCTGTGTCCAGGACGGTTTCATCAAAGTCGAACTTGGGAGAATGGAGGGGCTCGCCGCCCGTTCCAAGAAAGAAAAAGACGCCGGGCACCCGTAGTTGGTATTCGGAAAAGTCCTCTGCGATATAACAGGGCTCTGTTTCTCCTATGGGGTAGCGCTGCTTTGCCCATTGCAGTAGGGCGGCATCGTTACACACCGGCGGGTAGCCCTGACTGCGGTGGAGTCGAATTTCGCATTCGCTTTCAGCGGCAATATCCTGCAAGCTTTGCCAAACCTTCTCTAAAATTGCGTCATCGAAGCCACGCAGAGAGCCTTCCAGACGGCTGTAGTCACTCACCGCATTGCGCACAGAGCCGCTGGTGAGCTTGCCGAAGCGAAGCAGACAGGGTGCATTTATGGCATAGGCCTTTTGGACGAATTCTGCCGCTGCCGCCAGAGCATCTTTCCCATCCTGCCACTTGGCAAGATGGACACTGCGGCCGAAAACTTCCACCGTCAGCTCCGAAGCGCGCGCCATCATACCGCCGGCACGAGAGGCCACCTGATGCTTGGGCAGCATTGGCCAAAGGTGCAAGCCGAAAATGGCTTTGACTTTATAGGTTTCCAGCAGCCCCGTGAGACAAAGCTCTCTGGCTCCGCCGATGGTCTCCTCCGCAGGCTGGAAAATCAAAAGGACATTTTCCTGCGCCGGATGCTCAGCCAAATGAGCCGCCAGTCCCAGCATAATTGCCATGTGACCATCGTGGCCGCAGGCGTGCATCCGTCCGTCGTGGCGGGAAGCAAAAGGTAAGCCCGTTTCCTCCCGAATGGGCAGGGCATCCATGTCGCAGCGGAAGGCGAGGGTTTTTGCCTTGCCGAAATCAAAATAGGCGCAGACCGCATCTCCCCAAGGAGAGACTATCTGACAGGGGAAGGCTGATAAGACCTGCCGCACATAGGCCGCGGTCTTGGGTACATGAATATCCAGCTCCGGAATGGCGTGGAGTGCCCTTCGGTGTTCTTTCAGCATTGTCATCCCTCCTTTGTATTTCAGTATATCCGATTTCCCGCCGCTTTGCAAGCACAATATATAGTATTCTGAAAAAAGTGTCGTAACGATGTAGGCATCGTCCCCTACGAGTTTTACGGAAGGAAGAACGCGTTATTTTGCAAAATACGCTTTTGCGCTGTCGGAGTAGGCGAACAGGGCGCGGGTAAGGGATTCCAATACTGTGCCGCCGGTCTTGGAGGCGTAGGTTTCGGCACTGTAGCGGAGGGTTTCGCTGAGCTGGGTGTTGCCCTCATAGATGGCGACATCCACAACGGTGCGCAATTCGGAAGCCAGCAAGCCGTAGAAGGTGAAGCTGTAGTAGCCGTTTGCGGCACTGTAGACCTCAACATCCGTCAAGGTGACGGTCTTGGTTTCGCCGGTACTGCCGATATAG
>JAZOAV010000039.1:0-3930 GCA_045595645.1 Faecousia sp. | reverse complement strand
AGACTGTCAAAAAATCATTGTAGGGGAGGTTCATGAACCTCCCGCGCGGCTCAAAAGTTTCGTTTTCTTACATAATTTTTGGCGAATCCGAAACATTTCATAGGCGGGCGATTCATGAAACGCCCCTACGATACAGGTTCTTTGACACGCTCAAAACAGGGAGGCAAACCGCCTCCCTGTTGTTTATGTTATTATACACCCCACATGTACAGATAAAGCTCAAAATTGCCGCCGAGGAACCAGATCCAAAGGGTACGGACAAGGATGATGGCAACAAAGAAAATTCCGATGACGATCAGAAGATTCAGGATATTGAGCTTGATATCATAGGTTTGCAGGGTAGCTGCCAGAACAGACAGCAGCCAGGCCAAAACAATGACCATGGCGAAAAAGGCCAGCACACGACCGGCAGGATCCACCAGAGACAGGATCATGGACAGAGCCAACAGACCCATAGGCAGCGTGGAGGATACGCCTACCACGGACAGCACGCCGTTAAATTCGGCTTTGATCTTGTTCGTGGCGGTGAGGGCGTAGACCATGCCGATGCCGATGCCGTAGGCAATGGCGGGTCCCAAAAGAATGGTGATGAGCCAATGGACGAAGAAGTTGAAGCTGCTGACAC
Source organism: Faecousia sp. (assembly GCA_045595645.1). Taxonomy (GTDB): domain Bacteria; phylum Bacillota; class Clostridia; order Oscillospirales; family Oscillospiraceae; genus JAZOXB01. The sequence continues at coordinate 3,305 of JAZOAV010000039.1, read as the reverse complement.
AATCCAGCACCAGACCGGGCAACAGGGTTGCCAACAGATTCACTGCAAAGGTGAGCAGCAGAAATGCCAGACCGTGATTCAGATTGGACTGCTGGTTCAGGCTGCGGGCGGTGCCTGCGTTGTCCTTCAGGTAGTCCAAAATCATCGCGGGGAGCTTACGCAGGGACGCGGCGAAGCCGTTGGGGTTTGTGGGCTTCTGATAGGGCTGCTGGGGTACAACGGGCTGCTGATAGGCTTGTTGATAGGGCTGCTGATAAACCGGCTGGGGAACAGCGGGCTGCTGGGCGGCACATTCGCAAATGCCGCTTTCGGGCAGCGGCCGTCCGCACTTCATACAAAATGCCATAATAACTCCTCCTTTTTTCGGCAAATACCGAATTGGTAGGAATATTATACCATTTTTTACCTCCGCTGTCAATGCTTTGCTTCAAGGAAGCTCTGATGAAATTGCTTTAAGGAAGCTCTGATGAAATCTGCGAGAGCAATCAGCGAGCTATTTTGTCACAAATTGAGATGTGAAAAACACAGGAATACTTTGTGTATTTCAAGTTTTTCACAGCGAAAAGTTGGGGCAAAAGAGCCGTTGAGTGCCGAAGCCGATTTCTTCAGAGCTTCCTAAAAGCAAAAGCCTGATGGAAAGCTCCATCAGGCGGAAAAAATCCTTATATTTTGCTTACGCCATTGCGTTGACCTTGAGAGTCATGCTGCTCTTCTTGCGGGCGGCGTTATTCTTGTGCAGAATACCCTTGTTGACAGCCTTGTCAACTGCGACGACTGCTGCGGTATAAGCTGCAGTAGCCTGAGCCTTGTCACCGGAAGCAACAGCGGCGTCGAACTTCTTCAGAACGGTCTTCAGTGCAGACTTGGCCATCTTGTTTCGCTCGTTGTTGATGCGGGAAACGAGGACGTGCTTCTTGTTGGACTTAATGTTGGGCATGGACTCCACCTCCTTCGGTATTTTTGCTTTACGCAGAAATACATTATAACGGTGATTTCCAATAAAATCAATAGTTTTTTTAAAAATTTTGAAAATTTTTTTCTTTTTGGGCAAACAATACAGAAAAAAGGAGGCATTAAGATGCAGATTCGGACAGATTTGGCTTTGGAAGCTAAGGAATTATGGGAAAAATCTCCCCAAAATACCACCAAGCTGGCAGGGGTGCGGGCAGTGGAGCGGGGCAAGGTGACGCAGGTGGATATTTTAAACGAGGAGGGAGCGGCGGCTCTTGGCAAGCCCGTGGGCAGATATCTCACCGTGGAGCTTCCCCGCTACGAGGGTGAGCTGCCCACGGATGCCACAGCTCTAAGTGCAGAATTGACCGCCCTGATGGGACTACAGCCCAAGGACAGCGTGCTGGTGGTGGGACTGGGAAACCGCTCCGTCACGCCCGACGCCTTGGGGCCTGAGGTGCTGCGGCATCTGTTTCTCACCCGTCATCTGCGGGAGGCACTGCCGGAGCAGTTCGGGGCTTGTCGCAGCGTCAGTGCCGTCGCGCCCGGGGTTTTGGCGACCACGGGCATTGAGAGCCTGGAATTGGTGAAAGGGGCGGTGCGCCATGTGCAGCCGAGCTGCGTACTGTGCATCGATGCCTTAGCGGCAGGGAGCATGAACCGCCTGTGCCGCACGGTACAGTGCACCGATGTGGGCATTGCCCCCGGTTCGGGTGTGGGAAACTGCCGCGCCGCCTTCTCCGAGGAGAGCCTCGGCGTGCCTGTTTTTGCGGTGGGCGTGCCCACGGTGGTGGACGGCGGAGAAGGGATGATCGTGACCCCAAGGGACATCGATGCCCAAATTCGCTATCTCAGCGCACTGCTGGCGGCGGCTATCAACCTGACTCTGCACCCCATGTTTGATTATGAGGATTTTACACAATTTGTGCCGATTTATGGATAATTTGTTATGTAAACCTCGTATGCAGGCGATGCAAGGAAGAATGCATGCACCGCCCTGTGCACAAAGCTGTGCAAAGTGTGCAAAACTGTGGATTTGCAAGGGCTCTTTCCTACGGTAGAACGAGAATGAGACGAGAGCGGGGCTGTATATATGCAGGCAAGAGCCTGTATTTTCAGTTCCCATAATTCTTTTTTCGTTGCATTTTTATCATATTATGTAAACAAAAAACCTGCTGAAATTGTCGGAAAAATCAGAAATTCGGGGAATTGCCACGAAGCCACAGCCCTCTTGAAGCGACATTTTTCGGAAAAAGAAGGGGGCCTTCCGTCGAAGTGACGGAATGAAAATCGATTCTTGGGAAATACTGTTTCTACACATGGAAACAGGAGGATTGGAAATGCAAGGCAAGGTGGAGATCTGCGGTGTCAACACAGCACGGCTGAAAACGCTGAAAAATGACGAAATGCTGCACTTGCTGAAGCTGTCTCAGCAGGGGGACAAGGCGGCACGGGAACGCTTGATTGAGGGAAATCTGCGGCTGGTGCTGTCGGTGATTCAGCGGTTTATGGGCAGGGGTGAGAACCCTGACGATTTGTTTCAGGTGGGCTGCGTGGGCTTGTTAAAAGCCATTGCCAATTTCAATACGGAGCTGAATGTGCGCTTCAGCACCTACGGAGTCCCCATGATCGAGGGAGAGGTCAAGCGTTACCTGCGGGATTACAGTGCCATTCGTGTCTCCCGCAGTGTCAGAGATACGGCTTATCGGGCCTTGCAATGCAAGGAGGCCCTGCTGACGGAGACGGGACGGGAGCCCACCTTGGAGGAGATAGCGGCAAAAATGGAGCTGCCGGTGCAGGTCGTTACCGAAGCGATGGATGCCATGTCGGCGCCGGTGTCCCTCTACGAGCCGGTCTACTCCGACGGCGGCGACCCCCTGACAGTGATGGATCAGGTGCGGGACACCAAAAATACGGACGAGCAGTGGATGGAGCGCATTGCCCTGCGGGAGGCCATGGCGGCCCTGGGCGAGCGGGAACGGCGCATTTTGGCTCTGCGCTTTTTCGACGGCAAAACCCAAATGGAGGTGGCAGAACAGGTGGGCATTTCTCAGGCGCAGGTGTCGCGGCTGGAAAAAAACGCCATCGCGTCTCTGCGAAAAGCCATCTGCGTTTCATAAGAATTGACAGTAGGGAACGGCCTGCGTGCCGTTCCAAATGCAAAGGGAACGACACACAGGTCGTTCCCACAGTCTGTCAAAAAACTTTGTAGGGGAGGTTCACGAACCTCCCGCGCAGTTCAAAAGTTCCGTTTTCTTACATAATTTTCGGCGAATACGCAACATTTCATAGGCGGGCGATTCATGCATCGCCCCTACTACGATGCAACATTTAAAACTTGATGTTTGCTCATA
>JAZOAV010000038.1:0-5313 GCA_045595645.1 Faecousia sp. | reverse complement strand
CCTTAACATTGGCAACCAGGCCACCCTTGTTCTCTTCGGTGATGATGCCTTCCACAACAGTCTTGTTCTCGCAAGCTGCCTCGACATCGTCCCATACCTTAATGCCTTCCAGCTTCTTACGGCTGAGCTGCACGGTACCTTCCTGATCGTTAACGCGGACAACGAATACTTCGATTTCGTCGCCAACCTTCAGGATTTCTTCGGGTTTTACAGTGGGATCTGCGCTGACTTCGTCATAGGGGATATAGCCGGCGTGCTTCGTACCAAGGTCTACCTGAATCTCGGTGGTGCCGATTGCGGTTACAGTACCAAGAACCTTATCTCCTGTATTCAAAGTCTTGATGGAGTTTTCAAGCAAAGCCTCAAAGCTCTCCTCCGCAACAACATCAACATTTTTCATTTCGCTCATAGTGTGATTGACCTCCTTTATTATCCACGCCGGTGTCGAAGCACCTGCAGTGATGCCTATGTAAGCTGCATTCCGATAGGAGTCTGTATCCAACTCCTTTGCACAATCTACCAGTGTCACCCGCTTGCAATGCTGCGAGCAGATGTAAGCCAAATGCTTGGTATTGGCACTCTGTGCGTCCCCTACCACAAGCATCGCATCACATCGTGCGGCCAGTTCTGCCGCCTCATTCTGGCGATTCTCGGTTGCTCTGCATATTGTATCAAATATTTTGTGATTTGTATACTCTTTTTTTATAATTTTCTTGCACTTTTCCCATAAATTTTGCGTACTTGTCGTCTGACAAACCACAGTGACAGGTAACAGTGCATGATTCTCGTCGGATTTTGTCCAACGCAGCAGTTCTTCGTCGTCTGCAAAGACCAGAGGGTGGCTGCACCACCCCGCAATGGCCACAACCTCGGGGTGAGACGGGGTGCCGATGATAACAGGCACGCGGCCTTCCTCCTCTGCAGCCGCCACCAGTTGATGGATCCGCTTAACGGAGGGACAGGTGGCATCGACGATTTCCACCTTTTTTTGCAAAAGTGCTTCGTAGTCGGCGCGGGGAATTCCGTGGGAGCGGATAATCACCGTAGCTCCATCGGGCACCTCCTGTACGGAGGCCGCGACAGCTACATTCTGTGCAGCAAAACGCTGCACCAAATGGCGGTTATGGGCAATCGGGCCCAAGGTAACAGTCGGTTTCCCTTGGACAACCGCCTGCTCCACCAGCTCCACCGCGCGCTTCACGCCGTAACAAAAGCCGGCAGTTTTTGCAAGCTCTACTCTCATGCCCGTTCTCCCATTCCATAAATCTTGTTCATCAATTCTGCCGTTCTCAGCTCCAATTCCTCATTGGTAGGCTTGGCTCCGGCATATTCCGGGAAATAGGGCTCACCGAAAATCAGATGTACAGGACTGAACAGCCTCCGCTTCACGGACAGATAAATGGGAATGATGGGTGTTTTCATGCGAGCTCCAATCAGCAATGCGCCGCTGTGCGGCTCAACTTGCTTGCCCTTCTTCACACGAGTGCCTTCGGGAAAAATCAGGAGCTTATTATCGGATTTCAGAACCTGCATAGCTGTCTTAATGGCATTGATATCCGGCGCCCCCCGATCCACGGGGAAAGCACCCAGCTTGTCGCAAGCCCAGCCCATCAGTTTATTGTTAAATAATTCCTTCTTTGCCATGCTGCGGGGATGAAGCTTGAGCCGTGCCCACGCAATGACCCAAATAGGGTCTGTAAAACTGCTGTGATTACAGCAAAGAAGTGCCGCGCCCTCAGGAAACTGCTCACGACCTTCTATATGGATGACCGGATGCATGATCCGAAACACCACACGCGCAGAAGCGCACAGAAAGCGGTAGCAACGGTTAGAACACACACTCATAAGGCAATGCCCTCCCGAATGATGCGCAGAAGCTCCGCAATGCTCTCCTCCAAGGTCAAGTCGGAGGTATCCAAGAGGATCGCATCGTCAGCCCTGCGCAAAGGAGCAACGGCACGGCTATAGTCCCGCGCATCCCGCTGCTGCATCTCCAGCAGAACCTCCTCATAAGTATCGGGCGCATTTTTCTCTTGCAGCTCCTTGAAGCGGCGCAGAGCCCGAACCTCTGCCGAGGCAGAGAGGAAAATCTTCACATCCGCATGAGGCAAAACCACCGTACCGATGTCTCGACCGTCCATGATCACCCGCTGCGTTTTAGCCACATTCCGCTGGGCATCCAAAAGGAACTCCCGCACAGCGGGGATCGCCGCCACCTGAGAGGCAGCCTGAGAAACGGCAGGCTCCCGAATTCTTAGGGACACATCCACACCGTTGAGCAACATTTGCTGGACACCCTCGGCGTCCCATTGAAGCTCCACACGAATTTGAGGCAGATATTCTGCCACAGCCTCCCCATTCTCGGGAGAGATTCCGGCAGAGAGAACGGCATACGCCACGGTGCGGTAGATTGCCCCTGTATCCAAATACACGAAGCCCAATTCCTTTGCCGCCCGCCGTGCCATAGTGCTCTTTCCCGCTCCTGCGGGGCCGTCAATCGCAATGCTGTAAACCCGTTTTGTCATGTGCAGTCTCCAAAATATTCGTTCTTTTGATTATATACCAAGATAATGGTTTTGTCAAATCAATTTTTCTCTTTTCCAGAAAAATCTTATTTTTCCCAAGCATTTGCCGCCGCATAAGCGGTGGACCAGGCAATTTGCAGATTAAATCCACCGGTATAGGCATCGCAATCCAGCAGTTCCCCCGCAAAATACAGTCCCTTGACCAGCTTGGACTCCATGGTTTTAGGATCGATTTCCTTCACACTCACGCCGCCACGGGTAATGATCGCCTCCTCCACGGGTCGTGTACCCAAAACAGGCAGAGAAAACGCCTTCGTCTGCTCCAACAGGGCACGGCGCTGCTGCTTCGTCAGAGAATTGGCCTGCATGGTGGAATCAATGCCACAGCGTTCCAGCAGAACAGGGATCATGGAGTGGGGATACAAATCCGCCAGGGCATTTTCCATAGAGCGGTTGGCATACTTCTCCAAGTCCCGCAGGAAACGGGCATCTAACTTCGCTTCATCCAACGCAGGCTTTAAATCCAGCACCACACGATAGCTGACTCCTTCCTTCAGATGCGCCGAGGCAGACAAAGCCATAGGACCGGAAAGTCCGAAGTGTGTAAAAAGCAGCTCTCCAAAATCCTTAAAAACCACCTTATTCTTGCTATCCAGCAGCTTCAATTCCGTATTTCGCAGAGAAAGCCCCTGCATTTTCCCGCAATCCTCGCTGCTGAGCAGAGGCACCAAGGAGCCGGTCGGCGGAACGATTGTGTGTCCCACAGAGCGGGCCAGCTCATAACCGTCTCCGGTAGAGCCCGTGAGAGGATAGGAAGCACCGCCGGTACTCAGTAACACCTGCTTGGCGGAGATAATCCCCTTCTCCGTCTTGACGGCTGTGATCCTTTCGTCCTGCACAAACAGGCCGCACACCCGTTCCTGCCGCCGTTCCACGCCATTGCGCCGCAACTGTCGTTCCAACGCTGTGATAATATCCGCCGAGCGGTCAGATACAGGAAACACCCGATTGCCCCGCTCAATTTTCAGAGGACAGCCGTTTTCTTCAAAAAACGCCATCACCTGCTCCGGTGAAAAACCGTAGACACTACTATATAAAAATCTCCCATTGCGGGGAATATTCTTCAAAATTTCTTCAGGCGGACAGGCATTGGTCACATTACAGCGGCCCTTTCCCGTGATAGCCAGCTTTTTACCGTTGCGCTCGTTTTTATCCAAAAGCAACACCTGCAAGCCTCGTTTTGCCGCCGTTACTGCCGCAAACAATCCCGCTGCACCTGCGCCAATAATCAGTACATCCGCTTTTTTAGACATGGTAGACATCCAAAATCTCCTCTAATACTATTAGTAGACAACCTTTAATCGTTCCAAAGTCTCTGCCGTTTCCTGCTTCCGTCGGGCGTACACCGCCGCAATCAAAGCATTGAGCACACTCATAGGTGCCGCCATGGAGTCAGCAAAGGAAGTCTGATTGCGTTTCACGCACAGCACATTGTCGGCACATTCCCCATCGCCGTCCGTCAGAGCAATGATCTGCGCTCCCGCCTGCCGTGCAAATTCCATCGCCTTGCTTACAGCAGCGGAAGCAGGAGAAAAACTGACCGACAGCAACACATCCCGAGGGGAAATGCGCACAAGCTGCCGCAAGATCTCACTGTCCGCGCCGCTTACAATACAGCGCACATCTTCAAAAATGCAGTCAAAATTGTAGTGTAGGAAAGCGGCCAAGGGCGCATCAGCGCACACACCTAAAATGTAAATTCGCCTTGCCTGTAACAATCCTTCCACCGCACCGTCAAAGGCGCGGCGATCCAGCTTCTCCATGGTTCTGCGAAGCTGTTGTATATCTGACCGCAAAACGGAACTGAGCAAATCCTCCTTGGGTGTATATTTCATCTCTGTCTGCTGGGCATTGCTCAGGCGATTGCGCACCACCTCCTGCAATGCCTTTTGCATTTCAGGGTAGCCGTCATAGCCTAAATCCACGGCAAAGCGCACCACTGTGGATTCCGACACCTGCACCGTCTTTCCAATCAGCCCTGCCGTCTGAAATGCAGCCTGTTCACAGGATTCCAGTAAATAGCGGGCAATGCGCTGTTTCCCTTTGGAAAGCGTGCCAAGTTTATTATGTATGTTTGTCAGAATATCCATCGTCGCACTCCTTTCGCAGGGCAGACACTTCCTCTTGGGTCAGATGCCGCCACTTTCCCACAGGAAGCTGTCCCAAAGCGAGACTTCCCTCCCGCACACGGCACAGGCGATGCACCGTAAGTCCTGCTGCCTCACACATTCGACGGATCTGCCGATTGCGCCCCTCGAATATGGTCACTTCAAAAGTAGCCTTATCCCCATTTTCCCGCAGTTTTCTGACCAAGGGCTGACGAATGGTATATCCATCCAGCGTAATGGGGCGGCGCAGGCGTTCCTCCGCTGTATCCAACGCACCACGCACCGTCACCTCATAGACCTTAGCGATCTCCCCACTGGGATGCATGAGACGGTGCGCCAATTCTCCGTCGTTGGTCAGGAGCAACAACCCCTCGGACAGATAATCCAGCCGTCCCACGGGATAGACCCGACATCCGCAATCCACCAGCTCCGCCACCGTTTTCCGTCCCCGTTCATCCGACAGGGTGGTAACATAGCCACGGGGCTTGTTGAGCATGAGATAGACGGTTGCCTCCTGCCGTGGCAGAGGCTTTCCGTCCACTCGAATCTCGTCGCATTGCACATCTGCAAGTCGGATCGTAGCCATGTCGTTCTGTGAGCCAAGGAGTTGCTGCTTGCTG
>JAZOAV010000037.1:0-9447 GCA_045595645.1 Faecousia sp. | reverse complement strand
TATCAGAAAGGCAACGCAAAAAGCGTTGCGATTTTGCAATTTTTGGAATAGAAAATTGCAAAATCCCGTCTCATAAATTCTTGACGCACCTTCGGTGCTATAAAAAAGTTTTTCAAACTTTTTTAACAAGAATTAGTATGATTCCGAGATTTAGGAGGCGATTACTCTTGAAAAGGATTCTGCTCAGTATCCGCAACAGCTTGATGGCAGCGTCGATCACCCGTACGCTGGAACAGGCGGGGAGCTTTCTCATAGTTTCTTCCCATCAAGAAGGGGACAGCATTGCGGAAGCGTGCTTGCGCCTGTCAGCAAATATTGTCATCATGGAAGCAGCATACGACCTTGGTGCGACGATGGGGGATTGCCTGAAGGAGGGCTCCGATCTGCGCCGTCATTGTCCGGAATGCAGGGTGATTCTCCTGTGCGATGAAAATTCCGCACCGGAGATCGCCAGACAGGTGGCACAGGCGAAAAAGGACGGACAGATCGACGATTTTGTCTATTCCTCCGTCAGTGAAAGCTATCTCACAGCAATGCTGTATGCAATTTAAAAAGAAGGGAAGGGGTAGACATGAAAAAAATGACATGCTTGATCCTTATGCTGCTGTGTTTGCTGGTGGCATGTGGTGAAGCACCCGAGGTCACCGAACCGACGACAGAGGCGAAGCCTTCTTATGCAGATATTACCCCATCCGATCTACAGGGGATATTGAAGGTGGAAAACGCATCGCCCTATAGCGGCGTGTACATCGAAACGGAGGAGAAGGATCGGGTCGAGGGGGTCTATGCCCTGCGCTTTACCAACATTTCCGAGGAGACCATTATGTTGGCAGAGCTGCATTTTACAGACGGGGCCAATGATCTCTATTTCAATATTGAAATGCTGCCCGTGGGAGACAGCGTGATCGTTGTGGAGCTGAACAAGACTCCCGCAAGTGCCCAAGCACCGGAGCTGGTGAATGCAGCCGTCAATTATTTGGAGGAGGGCATGGAAAATTGGGACTGCGTGGAGATCAGCGGCGAGGAGCATTGCGTGCTCAATATCACCAATGTGACGAAGGAAACACTGCCCGGTGTGTGGGTATTCTACCGCAGAACCACGCCCGACGGAGAGCAGCTGGGCGGCCCCTGCCATAGCTGTATGGTGGTCGATTTGGAGCCGGGACTTACGGATAATCCTGATGCCCTCCATTGGTCACCGGGACAGTGTGTTGTGGTCAATGTGATCCTCATTGACCCGCAGGAATAAGGCTTTCACAAGAACATGGTGCATTGTAGGTGATGCGTACAGGCGCGTCAAGGATGCCGCGCGCTACGGATGTGGAGAGGGAAGCAACAAGGAACACAGGTGCATTGCCGGTAGATGGAATTTCAACGCATAACCGGATGTACATAAAATCAGAGGGAAGGAGCGGATGCCTATTTTACAGGAGCATACCCGAGGCGAATGCCATAACCGTGCTCGGGCCGTCCAATCTGTATGGCAAAAAAATTTTTCCGAAAAGGAGGAAGCATGATGAAAAAGCGGTTCTTCAAGCGGTTTGTGAGCTTGCTGCTGGTGCTGATGATGGTGCTGGAAATCGTTCCTGCGACCATGTTCCATTCCCATGCAGCAGATGTCACAGACAAAACCATTGACTTTAACTATGTCAGTGAGCACGCCACAGCCGAGGAAGCCATCAAGGCTGACGCACAGGAAGGCTGGAGCGCAATGAGCATCACCGAGAGTCAGGCAACCAATACCCAGTGGGTCAAGATCTACGACGGCGACCTGAAGCGTGAGGGCGGCAAATTCCGTGAGGTCATGGAATCCAGCGATCCTAACGAGAAGTACATCGTTCTGGCCGAAGCCCTCGTGGAGCTGAGCTACAATAGCGGCTCCTGGAAGCCCATTGAGGTCAAGAGCGACAAGGTCCTTGACCTGAACGGCTGCACCCTGATGTGGTGGGATGCCACCAACAAGGAAAAGAGCGAGAACTGGCAGTCCACCAACATTACCGACCACTACAAGGATAAGGTCTTTATCCGAGTCAAGGACGGCGCAACCCTGACCATTATTGACAGCAGTGCTCCCGTCAACGGGTATGACACCGGCACGGGCACGGGCAGCATCATCACGGGCGGTCAGATCATCGACTGCTACAAGCAGCAGCTCGATTACTACACCCACCGTGATATGTTCGAGGTTGACGGCAACCTGGTCATCTACGGCGGCACGTTCAAGGCCGGTCGTCAGAAGGACATGTACAAGAGCAATTTCACTTGGGAAAAACTGGCAGACTGCGTGGGTAAGACCCTCGCTTTGGGTGTTTCCATTGCCGAGTATGCCACGGGCATGACAGGCGCAGAGGCAGCCTTGAAGGATGTCAAGAAGGAGATTCAGAACTCCCAGCCTGCTGCGGACAACACCAGCGACTCCAATGACGCAGAAACCTCCACCCCCAGACAGAACGGTACAGGCGGCACCCAAAATCAGACGGTGAACACGCCCGCTTCCGCCGGCGCAAACGGCGATGCCTCTCAGACCCGTCCTCAGACCGTTGAGGAGCGTAAGAACACCGCCAATACCAATGATGGCAACACCCCTGCCACCAGAGCAGGCGAAAGCGGCTCCGGCAGCGGCTCCGGCAGCGGTTCCGGCAGCGGCTCCGGCAGTGGTTCCGGCAAGCCCAATTCCACCGGTCAGAGTACCGCCAACACCAATGGCGAAAACACTGCCAACAGCAAGGGCACTGCCAAGGTTGACGAGAACTCCAAGCTTGCCGAGGCAAAGAAGGCGGTCGTCACCGCCGCTTTGAACACCGACAAGATCATGGACATGTACAACAAGACGGTTGATGTCATCAAATCCATCGGCAGCATGTTGGGCAGTCAGGAGGGCACCCGTGTGACCCAGACCATCTTTGGCACCGTGGCAAGAGTGAAGACCAGCGGTACTTTAGTCGTCTACGGCGGCACCTTCCAGGGACACGGCTCCTCTTCCAACCTGCGTAACGCCACCATCGAGGTGACCCGTCAGAGCCTGAACGGCAATTTCGCCGATAAGGGCTACGCCAACGGCGGCAAGGCATACATCTATGGTGGCACCTTCGAGGCCTTTGCCGGAGCCAATGTCTTTAACATGATTCGTCTGCCCAAGACAGATCAGATCGGCACCTTCCGCAACTTTACGTGCGAGGTCAAAGACCATGTGATTCAGAAGATCCATTATTACACCGACGGAGAAGACTGGAACGGCGTACTGCTTCCTCCATACTGCAACTATACGCTTGATGACTCCGAGACCAACGGCTACGAGGTCATCGACTACGAAAATCAGGATGAGCTCAAGGCAAATCCCAATTTGACCGCCATTCCCGTTGACACCTCCAATATTGTGGTGCGTAACGGTACCTTCCGTTGCCACTTTGAGGTCAACAACACGGGAGCCCGTATGCCCCATATTAAGGAACATGATCCCACAGGCGAAGGTCTGACCTTCATCAAGTTCACCGGCACCACCGGTTCTGTGAACCTTGGTTTGGAATCCTTTGGCGAGGATATGATCCGTGACGGCCGTATTCAGCTGAACGATGTGTACGGCGACGGCACTCTGGTGCTGATGGACGAGGACAAGGAAGATACCGACTCCGTACCTCTGAAGCACTACCGCCTCTTCTGCGGCGACAACGAGCTGCGTCTCATCCGCTATTTGGAAGTCTATCCCATGAATGCGGGTGCAAATTCCACCAACTCCTTCGCCCTGCAGACCTACTACGGCTCCGGCAACCTGACCAACATCAGCAGCTGGAACGAGGAGAACGACGAGGAGAACGAGCACACCGCTCCCTACGCCGGTGACGAGTATTTCTTCGACTATGAGTTCGATGCACAGGGCGCCAAAGACTACTATGTAATGCCCAGACTCAACGGCGGCGTTTACGGTGCAGGGGATCTGACCTCTGATGTATGGTATTACAACCTGCCCAGCGATACCAGAGGCAATGTCATTCCTGATATCACCAACTACTCTATCCCCTATGCACGCTACTACTACAACAATAGCACATACTATTATACTCCCGTCCACGGCATGAAGGATATGTACATCTTCCGAGACGGCGACTATGATGCCTTCGGCAAGGCGACCTTCTACAACGAGACCAACGCTACATGGCGGCAGAACATGAAGTGGTTCCGCTACCGTGTCTACCGTGTGGACCCCATCACCCGTGAAAACATCAGCGAGAGCAAGACTTGGGGTGTAGATGAGCCTCTGTTCGAGGTAGTCTACGGTGCCAACCTGGATGATGTGCTCAAGTGCAAGCTGCCCTTGGGTCTGCTGGAGGATGCCATTAAGGCGAAGAATCCCTCCTGGCAGGGCTATCAGTCCGGCGAGCTGTACCGTGTCGTGCTGAATGTGGACGAATACCTGAACTACGGCTATACCGGCACGAAGGCAACCGGCAAGGCCCAGCGGATCTATTATTGGGGTGAGTACGTCGGCCTCAACGACTGGGGTGCCGGCCCGGGTCGTGACTATGCCAGTGATTCCTTTGCAGGCGTGCTGCCCACCTCCAGCACCGAGAGCAGCATTTTGATCCGCTGCTCCAGCATGTCCGAGCAGGCAGAGCTGCCCAATGTGGATCCCTCCTCCAATGTTTTCTTTGACACCAACTACACTCCCCTGCAGTTCCGTACCTACGGCATCCTTGCAGGTGAGAATGCCACCATCAACTTTGTCAATGCCAAGGTCAGTCAGGCAGACAACGCCGGTACGGACTTCATCGATGTCTACTACCAGTGGTATGTCAGCGACGATCCCATTGTTGACCGTGATCCCAAGGATGCCACCAAGGTGACAGACACCCTTCTGGCAGGTATGACCAATATCTGTCTGGACTGGGATCTGAAATCTGACCACCTGCCCCATAAGTGGAATCCCGATGCAGATATTTACGATTATCGCAACTCCCTGTCTCCCGACGATCCCAACTACGAGGCATACGGCGAGGACGGTCTGCCCGATAGTACCACAGGCTGGAACATGTACAACCTCCACGCCTACACCACCGAGCTGCGTCCCAATCAGCTTTGCACGGAGTATCCCGACAAGGTATCCACCCCCGAGGATCCCAACGAGCTGTCCATGGATAACAACAACCCCTTCGCCTTCAATACCGACACCTGCTACATTCCCAAGGAGATGGCAGGCAAGTATCTGTATGTCAAGGCCATCGTGGTCAACGCCAAGGATGAGTATACCAAGATCTACGACCTGAAGCAGGTCTTCTACTCTCATCCCATGCTGATCATTGATTCCTCCATGATGATTCCTGAGACCCAGGAGCCGCAGATGGAAGTATCCCACATCCGCAACGACAGATACTATCGTTCCACCATCAATATCACCTTGGGTCAGGATAAGCTATTCGGCTTTACGACCCACAAGCTGTCCGATGAAGTGAAGAAGAGCGGTTTTGACACCAAGATCTCTCAGAAGGTTTATAAAGCTTACGGCGGTGAAGTCCTCTACGAGGCAAATAATGGTGAAATGATCAACCTGAAGGATATCATTACCGAGGCTGATCAGTATTATGTGGAACAGACCCAGGTTCTGTACTACGAGAAATCCTATTACTCGCCGGAGAATGGTTATATGGAGGCTTTGACTTCGGAAGTACCTGTCGCCACCCGCACAGATGTATTCCCCGTAACCGTCGATATGCCGACTCCGGATGATATCGACTTGGATTATCCTGTGACCGGCTTTGAGGTGGGCGAAGAAATCACCATCACCGCAACCGCCGAGCCGGAAGGCGACTACTGGTACAGATGGTTGCTGAACGACGACACAGCTGAGGCAATGGATGAAATGACCGTGCTGCAGGATTCCCAGTCCCCTGTTCTGAAGTATACCTTCACCGACGAGACACCGCAGCGTTTCTGGGTCGGTGTATATGCCAAGGATGCCCAAGGCAATGAATCGGTCGATATCAAGTACGAAATGACTCAACAAATTTTCCCCGGCGACCAGATGGTAGTTACCACCTATGTCAACGGTGAAGAAATCGTAAGTGCCAACAACTATTCCGCAACCGTTCATCTGGAAAAGGGTTCTAATGCCGTAATGACCGTTGAAGTTGCCGGCGGCAAGGGTGAATATGCCTACCGCGCCTATAAGCGGCCGAGTGGTCAGGCTTATGATAGCCTCGTTGGTACATCTGACACGATTACAATCGATACCTCCGCTACGGGTCAGACCGAATATGTGATCGAAATCTACGATGAATACAACAACCAAACGAAGTCTTTGCGCTTGACTGTAAACATCCATGAATCTCTGAGCATCACTGCGGCTCGTGAAGATAGCACTACCATTAACAAGCCGACCACGCTGAACATGTGGGTTGACTATGTAGGCTACGAAGTCACAGGACAGCTTTACGAAAAGGTTAATGGTAGCTGGACAAAGCTGAATGATGTTAAGTGGGTAGATGGAGACAACAAAGTCACTGTCAGCACTATCGGTACTCACGAGTATCGCCTCGTTGTCACGGATTACTTTGGAAACAGCGAGACGAAATACTTCACTGTCATTTATAACAACAGTGTTCCCCAACCCGTAGCGGCAAACGGCGAAGGCAAACTGATTTTCCGTGCCAAGGGTGATTCGGAATACGGCGTTATATTCTCCGAGGGCGAAGACATTGAAATGTTCTATACCGGCGGCATCAATTATGACCCCAGTTCCGATCTGTACACTGCAATCCGCAGTGAAATCAAAGAAAAATTAGGTCTGGAAATTGAGCCCGTGGCGGATGCCATCAAAATCAGTTTCAAGTTGTTCCGTCATACGAGTCCTCTAACCACCAGCGACAAAGTAAATGTCTACGAGGAAGCCGGACTGGAACTTTGGATGGAATCCATCTATGAAATTTCCTTTGATACCGAAAGCAAGATGCCTGAATCTCCCCTGAGCTTCATCGACGGCACCTATATGACCCCGGGCTATTACACTGCACAGTGGTATGTCGATATAAGCTGTGAGGATGATTATTACGGCTACGGCAACAACGGTAGAGGTAAGACCTATAACACCTTCTACATGACCGGCATGTTTGAAGTCGTGGCAAGCGGAGAGGAACATGTACATGATTACTCTTATAAGAGTGGTTATGTTGATGAGGAAACCCACTACCTCCTGTGCATCTGCGGACATCAGATTACGGAAAAGCATGATTTTGGAAACGATATCGAGGACTTTAATTCACTGGATGCTCCTTGGGATAACTGGGATGGTTATGTAGTGGATTCCGAAACCGGAAATGGCTATTGGCGCGAATCCGGTGTCGAGTACCGTATGTGCTACGATCCTAAGGGCGTATGCCGTTGCTGGCATACACAGTACCGTTGGGCGAATGTCGAAAGCCTTACTTTGGATAATACGAGTGTGGCTTTGGGCGTTGCGGGTAGTACCAAGCTGAACTACTCCATCGACTTTATGGAAGAGTTTGATTCCATCTGGCTGGCAAACAATTCGAATTCTTCTCTCATAAGCAAGGTTGATACATTCCTGCCTCCCAACAATGCCGTTACATGGGCATCTTCCGATGAATCTGTAGCAACGGTAGATAAAGATGGCAACATCACAGCAGTTGGCAGTGGTACTGCAATCATTAGCTGTACAACTGTACAGTCGAAGTATGAGGGTGGTACAATCACCGAGACCTGCACCGTTACCGTAACCTGCGATCATAGCGTCAACGGTATTGTCGTAGCGCAGGAACCCACCTGTTCCGCCACCGGCTGTATCGAGCACTATGAGTGTGCCAAGTGTGGCGCAGTTTCCCTTGATGGCACCTTCACTGACGGTGTTACCGTAGAAGATGTCACTCTGCCTTTGGCAGATCATGTGGCAAGCAATGTCTTCGGTTACAACGAGGAAGGTCACTTCCGTACCTGTAAGTACGGCTGCGGCTATCAGTTCGGCACGGTCACTGCCCACACCTACAATATTGCGGCTGCCACCTGCACCACTGCCAAGTATTGCACAAGATGTAAGTATGTGGCAGAAGAGCAGCTCGAACACAACATTATTTATGTGGATGAAATGCCCGCCACCTGTACCGATGCAGGTCTGCGTGCTTGCTACAACTGCATGAACTGCGGCAAATACTACACCGATGCCGAAGGTTTGGTAGAAACCACCGAGTCCAAGCTGAATATCCGTCCCTTGGGCCATAGCTGGACGGAAGCCACCTGTACGGCTCCCAAGACCTGTTCCGCTTGCGGTGAAACCGAGGGAGAGGCTTTGGGTCATAGCTGGCGTGAAGCCGACTGTGAGAACCCCGAAACCTGTATCCGCTGCGGCGAAACCACAGGCTCCGCACTGGGTCACACTTGGGTAGAGGCGACCTGCCTCGATCCCAAGACCTGCTCCGTCTGTAGAGAAACCGAAGGCGAGGCCCTGCCTCACAGCCATAACCCCGCTGATCCCACCTGTACCACCGATGCCGTCTGCCCCGTGTGTAACACCGTCGTCATCGAGGCCACGGGTCACAGTGTCGCAAGCTACGCCCCCGACGGCGATAAGCACACCGGCACCTGCATCACCTGCGGCGAAACCGTCACGGCTGCTCACAGCTTCGGCGAGGATGACATCTGCACCGTCTGCGGCGCAAGCAGTGCTCCCATCCTGGATGAAACCATCAAGATTTATCACACTCTCGACTTGGCAAGCGATATTTCTGTGACCTTCGCAGTGCCCAAGACCGCTTTGGCAAGCTACGACAGCTATTATCTGGAGTGCGTCCTGCCTGAGTACACAGGCAACACCCAGACCGGCACCTCCACCGTCAAGGTGGATCCTGTCGCAAAGGGCAGTTACTACTACTTCACCCTCACGGGCATTACCGCCATTCGCATGGGTGATATGGTCGATGCAGTTCTGCACATGACCAAGGGCGGCGCACAGTATATTTCCACGACCGACAGCTACAGCGTTGCCACTTACGCCTACGCTATGCTGAACACCAGCAGCGACAGCTATATGCTGACCCTTTGCGCAGACCTGCTCCGCTACGGCGCAGAAGCACAGACCTTCAAGAAGTATCGCACCGATGCCTTGGTAGATGCGGCTATGACCGACAAGCATAGAAGCTATCTCAGTGACACCGCCGCCCTGACCTTCACGGCAACGGACAGCTCCCTGGGTGACCTGGCAAGCCCCACCATTCCTTGGGTCGGCAAGACCCTTGACCTGGGCTCCAAGGTTGGTATGAAGTTCGTGTTCAACACCAAGAGCTACACCGGCGATGTGGAAAATCTCTCCATGAAGGGCAGCTACATCGGCAGTACCGGCGAAACCAAGACCGTCATCCTGACGGATGCTGAGGTCTACAATGCCGCAAATAAGTACTACAGCTTCACCTTCTACGGCCTGCTGGCCTCCGAGCTGCGCACTGT
>JAZOAV010000036.1:0-9687 GCA_045595645.1 Faecousia sp. | reverse complement strand
TTTTATAGCACCGAAGGTGCGTCAAGAATTTATGAGACGGGATTTTGCAATTTTCTATTCCAAAAATTGCAAAATCGCAACGCTTTTTGCGTTGCCTTTCTGATAGAAATCAAACATTTCTATCAGAAAGCAGTATTACATAATTTTTGGCGAATCCAAAACATTTCATAGGCGGGCGATTCGTGAATCGCCCCTACGATATAGGTTCTTTGACACGCTGTAAACGCCCTCCACCGAATGGCGGAGGGCGTTTGTGTAAGATTGAAGTTTATGTGACAGATAATACCAACCTCTTAGGGATTGATCGGTTCGCCGAAGGTGGCATCAAAGGCGATACCAATCTTCGTAGCACCGGTAGCTGCATCGAACTCATCGCCGTAACCCGTAGTCTGCATGCCGAATGCGACGACATCAAAGGTTGCGTCTGCGTCTTCAAGCCGTTGTTCCAGCGTGTCAGCATCCACTTCGCTACTCAGTGTGAAACCTTCAAAGATCGTGAGATCTTCCCCTGCTGTAACGATTGCATCAGTGCTGGTTTCGCCTTCAGATTCAGTCTTGCCGGCGTAGTAATAGAGCTTATAGGCATCGCCCCAATCCTGCATGGGAGAATCGGTTGCATTAAGGTAATCGGAGTGAATTTTATAACCGGTCAGCTCTCTCCAGCCGAGCTTGTACATCTGGCCACCCTCGCCGTAAATACAACCCTTGCCTTCATAGTCGGCTTGGTTATCGTTGGTCCCATTGAACAGGGCATCATGGATGGCGATGACGATGTAGCAATCTTCGCTGCCATCAACAACATGGACAGTGGGATCCTTCGTATAGGATTTACCGGGAACCAGCTTGTACTCGTTGCCTGTCTCAGTTTTTTGGGGGGGATCAGCAGCTACGCCGTTGAGATCAACCTCTGTCTCGTCCAATTTGAGCTTGATGTCGGAGACGGTAAAGGTGTTCTGCACGATGTTGGATTGGGACTGCAGGTAGGCCAACGTGATGTAGATGGTGCCGCTTACGAGGAGAATAGCACACAATACGATGGCAAGGATTTTTGCGAGTGTCTTCTTCATTTTTCATCTTCCTTTCAAAAATTTTCTTATGTCAAAGCCTAAGGCCTCTGACCAAGGTGGGGGCGCTGCAACAACCCTGATACAGACAGGAGAGGGAGCGCATTGACGAGGGGAAAACACAAAGCAGTTCGCTTTATTATACAACTTTACGCATCTATTTTCTCATAAAAGGAAAGTTTTGTCAAGGGTTTTTTGGAGTTTTGTTTAATTGGGCAAAGGGGGAACGGAAAAGTGTCGATAATATCGCGAATGCGACCGAATATGGTAGGTTTAGGATGCCTCGGGAGAGGCGTCCTTACGGCACTATACGGGGGTGCGTTGATGATATTCGATGCCCACATCGACCCGTGCAGACACCGCAACAGAGGGCATCGTCTCCTACTATGCTGTAGCACTTAAAAGTTTACATTCTGCTCTGCGGAAAGGCGCGTCCGGGAAGCCGCGCGCTACGAAAAGGCGTAAATTCTTGCATTATTTTTGTTCTTCAAAGCGCAGGGTGATTCGTTGGGCACCGCCCCAGGTACAGGTGAACAGGGTCAAGTCCCAATCGCCTGCTTCCAGTGCTTCCGCTTCGTTAGACTCCAAAATGACCCGATCGATCATTTCGTAGGTGAAGCGGTTGCCGTCTATGTCCGTAAAGTGCACCGTATCTCCCAACTCCATATCGGGGATGCGGCCGAAGTGACTGTCGTAATTATGCCCTGCGATGATCAGATCACCGGTATAAGCTGAGCCGCAGAAGCGTGCAGGAGCGGTTTTTAGAGCTTTGTCGCTCCACTGCGCCAAAATGGGCAGCTCCAAGCCCTGAGAGGGGATGGCCAAAATGCCGATATAGCCGTCTTCGTCCACACCGACGGTGGGCATTTCCATTTCCGGCGTGACAACATACTGCGGGAAGATGGGCTCTGACGGCTCGTTCGGAGCTGTGGTAACGATTTGCTCCCGCAGCAGTACCAGCGTGTTCTGCGCCGTTTCTCCTGCCCGCACCTCATCATACATATTATATATAGTCAGCCCCAATGCCGCAGTTAGCAGGAAAAGTCCCAGTAAAATCAGAATGCTGCCCGATTTTTTCATGGCTTCCTCCGTCTTTTCTTTCTGAAATGGTCACGCACCATGATAAAGGCGAAGATCAGCAGCAACAGGGGAGCACCTATGAGAACCGCTACCAGCTTGCTGTTGATTTGCACGGCTTCTGCCGTGATGCGCACTACCGTTTCCATATGTTCCACTTGGTTTTCTACACGGTGGCCCCGCACCATCAGACGGTGGGTGTTGATACCGTAGGGCGTGCAGGTCAGAAGGGTGCAGTAGTCCATCCCTTGGGTGATGTGCAGGGCGTCCACCTCCGTCGGTTCCACAATCAGGATTTGGTCTACCTCGTAGGTGAGGGTCGTATCCAAAACCTGCAGCATGAACAGATCGCCCTCCTGCATCTGATCCAAATCGGTAAAAAGATCGGCAGAAGGCAGACCGCGATGGCCGGACAGGACACAGTGGGTGCTTGTGCCGCCTACGGGCAGGGAAGTCCAATCCAAATGACCCACTGCCGTTTGTAAAACAGCATTGTCTGTGGTGTGGTAAATGGGAAGGCTGATGTTCAGGCGTTCCACCACCACATAGCCCATGATGCCGTTTCCGCTGATGTTGAGGAGCTGAGAATACTGCTCCTTCTGCTCCTCTGTCAGGATATAATTGTTGGGACGATGCAGCAGACTTTTATTGTAGGCAACCGCACTGTCCCAATGGAGCTTTTTGTCCTGTGTCCCCATATCCTCTACCTGCTCCACATAGGAAGCAATGGCACGGGAGCTGTGCAAAGAATTGATGTAATCGCTGACGGTGGGGTACAGAATCAAGCCCAAACCGACAGCGCAAACAAGCCACAAAAGCAGGGTGAACAGATGTTTTTTCATAAGTATCTCACTCAATCCTTCCAAACTCCGGCAAAGGCCAAAGACGGAAAATTAACTTGCCCACGATATGCTCCTCGGCGATACAGCCCACGGTGCTGTGACGGGAATCCACAGAAACAGAGCGGTGATCGCCCATGACGAAGTACCGCGCCTCGGGTACCTGATAGGGGAAGGTGATGTTACACTCGCCGTAGGCCTTTTCCTGTACATATGGCTCGTCCAAAAGCTGTCCGTTGACATAGACACTGCCATCGTCCGTAATTTCCACCCAATCGGTGGGGCCGGCGATCACTCGCTTAATGAGTATTTTGTTGTTGTAATAAAAGGCGATAATATCCCCCTGCTCGAAATCAGACGATTTTAGGGAAACCAGAATTTCACCATCCTGCAAAGTGGGTGTCATAGAGCTGCCGTAGGTTTGCAGGACGGGCATCCAAAGCGTAGCCACCAAGACAGACAGAGCTGCCGCCACCAAGATGATACCAATGGTGCTGCCCATGACCCTTCTGAAGCGGTGCTTGTGCTGCACACGCTGCAATTCCTGCCGTACCTGCGCGGCGACGGGGAGTGCCTTTTCCTTTTTCATGGCGTTTCTCCCTTTTCTGCTTTGTGCAGTAAATCTGCACAACGACGGCGGGTTTCTTCCTCCATCTCCTGACAGCGTTGCTGCACGCTGCGCAGATAGTTCGCCGCCGCTTGGTCTACCACCTTATACACACCGCTTAAACGCAGAGCGGCTTCCGCCATGGTACCGGATTGGGCAATGGCGATGGTTTTGTCGTTGAGTTGGGCTTTTACCTCGTCCAGCTCCTTTTGAAGCTGTTCGTTACGCTCGGTTTGCTCCAGCAACAGCTCTAATAAGTCCTTGCGGGACAGATTTTTCAGACCCTTTTGTGCCATCACCCTCACCTCTCTGTCGAAAGATAGTATTGTATATTACATAGTATACTCCGTTTACCGTGCGCTGTCAATCCTGCAAAGAAAAATCCGCGTTCCCCCTTGAGAAATGTTACATTTTTTGATATACTATGCTATGAAATAACACTTTTCTCGATAATGAAAAACGGAGGAATTACCTATGTCTATGAAATATGTTTTCGTACTCGGCGGCGTGGTATCCGGCTTGGGAAAGGGCATTACGGCGGCCTCTTTGGGCCGTCTGCTCAAGGCGCGGGGCTACAGCGTCACCATGCAGAAGTTTGACCCTTATCTCAACGCAGACCCGGGGGCCATGAATCCCATTCAGCACGGCGAGGTCTTTGTCACGGACGACGGTGCCGAAACGGACTTGGATTTGGGACATTATGAACGCTTTATCGATGAACGCTTGTCCCGTGCAGCCACTGTAACGGCTGGCCGTGTCTACCGCACGGTTTTGGATAGGGAACGCAGAGGCGATTTTGGTGGCGGCACCGTGCAGGTGATTCCGCATATTACCAATGAAATTAAACGCCGTTTCTACCGTGGTGAGGATAAGATCGCCATCATCGAAATCGGCGGCACCGTGGGCGATATGGAAAGTCAGGCCTTCATGGAATCCATCCGTCAGTTCCAGAATGATGTGGGAAAGGAGAATGCCATCATCCTTCTGGTCACGCTCATTCCCTATATCCGCGCCTCCGGTGAGATGAAGACCAAGCCCACCCAGGCTTGTGTGCGTGAATTGCAGAGTATGGGCTTGCGCCCCGATGTGTTGGTTTGCCGCAGTGACTATCCTCTGACGCAAAGCGTGCGGGATAAGCTGGCACTGTTCTGCAATGTGCGTCCTGAACGAGTCTTGCAGAATTTGGATGCAGGAAGCTTGTATCAGGTTCCCTTGATGATGGAAAAGGAGCATTTGGCAGAGGTTGTGCTGGATGCCTTGCAGTTAGAGCAGCGGGAGCCGGATTTGGAAGAATGGATCGCCATGGTGGATCGCTGGGAGCATCCCAAAAAGCAGATCGATATCGCCCTTGTGGGCAAGTATATCCAGCTTCACGATGCTTATCTCAGCGTGGTGGAGGCATTGCATCATGCAGGCTTTGCCCACCATGCTCTGGTAAATATCCATTGGATGGACTCCGAGACCATTACCGATGAAAATGTGGCAGAGAAGCTCAAGGGCATGTCCGGCGTGATTCTCCCCGGTGGCTTCGGCTCTCGTGGTGTGGACGGAATGCTGTCCACGATTCGCTATTGCAGAGAACAAAAGGTGCCTTATTTCGGCATTTGCCTGGGAATGCAGCTTGCGGTGGTGGAGTATGCCCGCAATGTGGCAGGTCTTACCGATGCCCACAGCATTGAATTGCAGCCTGATACACCCCATCCCGTGATTCATTTGATTCCCACCCGTGGGGACAATTTGGATTTGGCGGGCACCCTGCGTTTGGGCTCCTACCCCTGCCAGTTGGATGTGGGCAGCCGTGCCCATGCCCTGTATGGCTCGGATTTGGTGCATGAGCGCCACCGCCACCGCTATGAGGTCAACAGCGATTACCGCGCCGCCCTGACAGAGGCCGGTCTGAATCTCTGCGGAACCTCCCCCGACAACCGCATTGTGGAGATGTGCGAGCTGCCCAATCATCCCTTCTTTATCGCAACCCAAGCCCATCCCGAATTTAATTCCCGTCCCAATAACCCTCATCCGCTCTTTGCGGGCTTCATCGAAGCCTCCATTGCCCATCGCAGTGAGGAAATCGGATAAGAAAATCGAGGCACACTTCCTTGCGGAGTGTGCCTCGGTTAAGTTTGCCCTTGCGGGCAAGCGAAGTTATCTGCGATAGTGAAGTTGTGCTGCGCACAGTGAAGTTTCGCCTATGGATAATGGCTACACCGAAACCGATGTAGCCATTAATACGATTTTGGTAGGCTTCGTAACCTCTATTAACATGATTTTGGCAGGCTTCATAACCTCTATTAATACGGTTTTGGTAGGCTCCGTAACCTCATTTTTATTATATGCTATATATGTGTGATTGTCAATAAGTTTTTCGGATTTTGTGCAGCAGAAAATGTGAGAATACAATATTAGAGGCTCACTTTCCCTCACTGAGGGTTTTTGTTATTGGATACTCACATATCCTGTTTCTTCGATCAGTTGCTGCCCTTCGTCCGACAACAGCCAATCAATCAGGATGGGGATGTTTTCGTTGTCATTATTGGAGCGATAGATGGCATAAAACTGTGCAACAATGGGATAGCTTCCGTTTTGAATGTTCTCGGCGCTGGGGTAGACGCCGTTCAGCGAAAGCATTTTTACCGCATCGTTTTCCACAATGCCGTCCATGTAATAGCGGAAGGAAAAGCCGATGGATGCGCCGGTGATGGCAAGGGGCGACTTTCGGCCGATTGCATACTCTCCCATAAAGGCTTCGAAGGTCGTCTGACTGCCGCTGCCCTTCAATCGGGTCACAGGGTTGATCACACGGTTTGCGCCGCCGACCTCCGACCAGTTGGTATACTCGCAGGCGTAGATCTTGCGAATCTGCTCTACGGTCAGGTCGTCAACGGGGTTGTTTTCGTTGACGAAGAATACAAAGCCCTCCAAGCCGATGGGTACATAGACCAATTCCACACCCTTATCCTCGGCGTACTGCTTCTGTTCTTCGGAGGGGGCAGCACAAAACAGAATGTCGGTGCTTCCGTCTACGATGGCCTGATAGCCGCGGACGGTGTTCTTGTATTGCATGGCACTGTCTTCTGCGAAGTTTTCGCCGTAATAATTGTCGTCAGAGAATTCTCCGCCTTCAAAGGTAACACAGCCGACAGGGTAGACCGTGTCAATGACCGCCGCATAGACAGGCACCAGGGCTGCGGCACCGTCCAGCACAGGAAGATGATCCTGTAGCTTTAAGGAGGATTTGATTTCGGGAAGGTCGGAGCCCTCCTGATGGGGCAGATAGCTCCTCACATCAATCATCTGTGCTTGGGTCGCACCGCTGAAATTGTTGGAAAGTCTGCGGGTGAGCAGCAGATACATGCTCAGATTCAGAGCCGCAAACAAGGCGATAACCAGCAGTATGGTCAGAATTTGCCGCCTCAGCTTCATGGCTCACCACAGCTCCTTCCCAATGAAATAGATGATGGAGCAGTGGTCATAGGCATAGGCCGCATAGATAAAATGTGCAATCGTCAATGCAAGGCACAGCCCTAAGACTGAGTAGAGAAGAATGGAAAATGTACGATCTTTCATGGCGTACCTCACATAAAGGCAATGGAATTGGCTACAATCGCCACCAAACCAAACAGAATGCCTATAATAGCAACATGAATGATGGAGGTCACGATCAGCGTTCTTTTGCGGTTTGACAGCTCCTGTTTCCAGTATTCGCCGCCAACGAGCTTGTTTTGCCTTCTTGCTGACAAGTAACGAAACAAAATGATGACCCAATGGATCGGCACACACATGAGGTAAAGTGGGCTCAGGTACCACAATAATAAAAAGAACATGAGGAACCTCCGCTTATTCCAGATTCAGGCGTTTTTTGAGGATCAGTTGGGTCAGGAAGAAGAACAGGGCGACAAGTCCTGCTACGCTTCCGTACAAAAGCCACCAGGTAACCTGCTCGGCAAATATGGTGAATACGGCCCACAGAATGAGGAGAAACCGCTGACCGTAGCTGAGACCGAACCAAACAGCGATGGCAGTGATGACCCGATGCTTCTTAACCAGGTGGCCGATGGCACATGCCAGATAAATCTGCAAAACGGCGAGTGCCTGGTACAGAATCAGCAAGGTTACGATATATATGCCATCGACAACACCGTTTCCTGTGATGAACCCGTCCGGTGAGAAAAGCACCGCGCCAAAGTCTATCATGTCTTCAAAGCTGCCCCAAAGGAGAGCTGCGCCGACGATGCTCACAATTCCGGTTAAGAGGATGGTGAGCAGGGACACCAACAGCTTGGACAGGATCAGCTGCCAAGGCCGTACGGGAAGGGTGAACATGAGGTAGCCTTCTTCCTTCAAAAGGCCCTTGTAAAAACGGCTGACGCAAATCACCATAGCGGCGATCACCGAGCCGAAAATGGCGAACATCATCACGGTTTGAAGCAAGGGGTACACAATGTCGGAAATCTTCTCGGGTAGTGTGGTGGGGATCAGGTAGCGATGCAAAATTGCGGCAATAATGATGCAGGGCCACAGGAAACAGTAGATTTTCATGTTGGCCCGCAGGTCGTATTTCAACAGTTTTCTCAGCATGGCCATGCACCTCCATAGGGAATAGTGCGGAACAACTCGCGGAATACCTCGTCCACGGACTTGCCCTCCACCTCGCGGATGTGTTCCACACTGTCATAGCACAGGACACAGCCCTGTTTCAGGAAGATCGCATCGTGCAGCACCGGCTCCACATCGGAAATCAGATGGGTGGAAATCAAAACCGTGCTATCCGGTGCGCGGTTGGTTAAAATGGTACTGAGAATGTAATCCCGTGCCGCAGGGTCTACGCCGGCGATGGGTTCATCCAGCAGATAGAGCTTGGCTTGACGGCTCATGGCTAAAATGAGCTGCACCTTTTCTTTGGTGCCCTTGGACATGGTCTTGATCTTGGTGTTCATGCCGATTTGCAGGGAGGCGCACATTTGCTCTGCCTTGTCCCGACTAAAATCGGTGTAAAAATCTTCGAACAAATCCAGCAGGTCCTTGGTTTTCATCCAGTTGGCATAGTACATTTTGTCCGGCAGATAGCTAACGATGCTCTTGGTTGCTACACCAATGGGCATACCGTCAATTCTCACGATGCCAAGGCTGGGGCGAAGTAAGCCTGCCAAAATCTTCATGAGGGTGGTCTTGCCGGAACCGTTGGGGCCCAGCAAACCAATGATTCTACCCTTGGGCAGATGAAGCTGTACATTGTTCAGAGCTGTGATAGAGTCGTAGCGTTTGCATAGCCGTTCACAAGAGAGAATTTCTTCCATATACCGTCCTCCTTTCAATGGTACTATTATAATAAAACATTGCGCATTTTTTGTCAAGGCTTTTTCTGAAAACATCCCATCCCAATAGGGAGCCGGGGAGATTTTTGTATATATTTTAATAAAACGAAAAAAATACTTGACAGAATGGAAATAATGTGATACTATTTTCAAGCTGATTCAGACACTCGGATTTGCGGGTGTAGTATAACGGCTAGTACAACAGCCTTCCAAGCTGTGGGCGTGGGTTCGATTCCCATCACCCGCTCCAATACGCGCCGGTAGCTCATCCGGATAGAGCAACTGCCTTCTAAGCAGTAGGTGGGGGGTTCGAGTCCCTTCCGGCGTACCAGACGCATTGCGTCATCGAGGCTGAACAGCAGGGATATATGGTGGGTGTAGCGTAGTTGGTTAACGCGTCAGATTGTGGCTCTGAAGATCGAGGGTTCGAGTCCCTTCACTCACCCCATTTCCCCTCTTGGGGACGCCTATCTTGGGATGTCGCCAAGTGGTAAGGCACCAGACTTTGACTCTGGCATCCGTAGGTTCGAATCCTGCCATCCCAGCCATGTCGGAGCGAAGTCCGCTTTGCTCCGATTTCTTTTTTTATGTCGAGCTTCCAAAAGGCTTTTTTGAGATGCTTGTATATATGACCCGCTAGCTCAGCAGGCAGAGCAATTGCCTTTTAAGCAATGGGTCTGGAGTTCGAATCTCCAGCGGGTCACCACGAAAAGCCTCCTTTGTCTACTGACAAGGGAGGCTCAGCCTGTCAAAGAACCCCCGTTTTCGTTAGGCGAAAACGGGGG
>JAZOAV010000035.1:0-3290 GCA_045595645.1 Faecousia sp. | reverse complement strand
TCTATCAGAAAGGCAACGCAAAAAGCGTTGCGATTTTGCAATTTTTGGAATAGAAAATTGCAAAATCCCGTCTCATAAATTCTTGACGCACCTTCGGTGCTATAAAAAAGTTTTTCAAACTTTTTTAACAAGAATTAGTATAAAAATTCATTTTTTTAGGGTCGGGCGAAAGATTTTTTCTCAGATTTTGTGTCGGAAACCGCAGGAATACTTTGTGTATTTCAAGGTTTCCGTAAGCAAAAGTTGGGGAAAAAGATTCGACCGAAACAAAAAAGGAATTGTTAGAGGTGCCTACAGATAAAGGGGACATTTCGCCATGCAATGGGTAGAAGTGAAAATTCGGACAGCCTCCGCGGGCATGGATTTGCTCTGCGCCCAGCTTACCGCCGCAGGCTTCGACAGCTTTGTGGTGGACGACTGCGCCCAGTTCGAGGAATTTTTGGAGCAATCTCAGGAATACTGGGATTATGTGGATGAAAAGCTGGCAAAGGAGATGGAAAATCTCTCTCAGGTGCGGCTGTATTTGGAGGAGCCTTCGGCGCAAAGCGACCTGAAGCGTTTGCGGGAGCTGATGGAGATCCTTCCCCAACGCTTCCCCAACTGTGATTTTGGTGCTTTGACCCTCTCTCTGGAACAGCTTCCCGAGGAGGATTGGGCGAATTCCTGGAAGCGGCACTATCAGCCCTTGCCCGTGGGGGACAAGCTTTTGGTCGTGCCCCGCTGGATGACCGTGGAGGATACCCAGGGCCGTCTGCCTGTGATTTTGGATTTGGGTCTGACCTTCGGTACCGGTGCCCACGATTCCACGCAAATGTGTATGCGTGCTTTGGAAACGCTGGTCAAGGGCGGCGAGCGGGTCGCCGATTTGGGCAGCGGCAGCGGCATTCTGTCCATCTGCGCCCTGCGCTTGGGTGCGGACAGTGCCGTAGGCATTGATATTGATCCGGCGGCAGAGCATATTGCCCGTGCCAATGCCCTGGAAAACGGTTTTGATGAGAGCCGCTTCTCTGCCTGTACAGGAGATGTGATTGCAGACAAGACCACCATGGAGCGGTTAAGCGAGGGTGGCTACGACATTGTCTGTGCCAATATTGTGGCAGGGGTCATTGTGCGCCTGCTGCCCGTGGTGCCCCATTTTCTGCGGCCTTCGGCCACCTTCCTCTGCTCCGGCATCCTGCGGGAGCGGGAACAGGAGGTGCGTGAGGCGATGGCTGCTGCCGGTCTGCAAGTCGTAGGCTGCGAGCGCACCGAGGAATGGTGCTGTCTGATGGGACGAAAGGAGAACCATGATTCGATTACGATATAGAACCAAGCTGCTGCTGAAAAGAACACTGCGCTATTTGCTGCTTACCTTATGCGTGCTGTTGGTGGCAGGCATTGGGATTTTGCTTTATGCCGATTCTCTCATACTTTACGATGAAAATGGCGCACATTTCAAGGGGGAGCTTGCCCAAACTGAGGAAACCGTGCCCACACAGGCGCGTCCTGCTGTCGAAAATCCCATCATTTTGGAGCAACAGCAGGAATCCGTCGCTTTGACCATCAAGGATTTGGGAGGCTATTATATCACAACCTCCATGTTACGGGACATGGAAAAGACCAGAGAAGCGGTCATGGCCTTGCAGCCCTGCGCCGTGATGCTGGAGCTGAAAAGCATTTACGGCAATTACTACTATTCCTCCAAGCTCAGCGGCGCGCCCAAGGCGGATGTGGATATTGCCGCCATTGATCAGTTGATCGCCGACCTGAACGAGAAGGGCTTTTATACCATTGCCTCCATTCCCGCCTTTGTAGACCCTGCCTATGCGCTGGAGAATCAGTCCTGCGGTCTGCCTCTGTCCAGCGGTGCGTTGTGGATGGACGACAGGGGCTGCTACTGGCTGAACCCTGCCGACGACGGCGTGATCAGCCATCTGATGCAAATTGCCCGCGACCTGTCGAATCAGGGCTTCCGCGAGGTGGTTTTCACTCACTTCTACTTCCCTGAAAGTGACCGTATCGTCTATTCCTTCGAGGACAGCAAGGAGGAAGTGCTCCGTCAAGCGGCGAAGGAGCTGTGCGATTTCTTCGCAAACGACGGTTTTGCGGTGTCCTTTCAGACGGACTCCTCCAATTTCCCCGCAGACAGCATAAACGGACGGCTGTATATTTCCAATGCAAGTGCGACTCAGCTTGAGGGCTTCGTCCAAAGCTACGGCAGCAGCGAAAGTTTACAGGAGATCGTGTTCCTTGCCGATTCCAAGGACTCCCGCTTCGAGAATCACGCCATGCTCCGTCCTCTCCTGTCCGAATAAACCAATACCGAGGTGTTTTCTTTGCACAATTTACTTCTTCACGCCGAGCACGCCCACAGTGACGGCTTCTGGGCCGCCGTGGGTCACGGAGCGTTGGATGCTCTTTATGACGGCCTGTGGAGCCTTCCCATCCTCTTTTTGGCATATCTGCTTATGGAGCTGCTGGAACGCAGCAAACGCCTGAACGAGAGCATCCTCCACGGCTACTCCCGCAAGGCGGGCCCTCTGCTGGGGGGTCTGTTGGGCATCGTGCCTCAGTGTGGTATTTCCGGTGCCGCGGCGACCCTGTTTTCCACAGGTTCCATTTCCGTAGGCACCATGCTGGCGGTCTTTTTCGCTACCTCTGACGAAATGTTGCCCATTTTGTTCTCTGCTCTGATGGATAAGAGTGTGTCCCTGTCCCGTGTCCTGTGGATCGTGGCAGGCAAGGCGGTGCTGGGTATCCTGTTGGGGTATTTGGCAGATTTGCTTCTGCGCCGTGTTCTTCGCACCGGTAAGGATATCCATAGCTTCTGTAAGCGGGAACACTGCTCCTGCGACGAGGAAGAGGGCAGTGTGTTCCTCTCTGCCCTGAAGCATACCCTGAAAATCGCTGTCATGCTGATTGGGGTCAATTTTGCCCTGAATATGCTCTTTGAATGGGTGGGAGTGGAGAAGCTCTCCGGCTCTGTTCTGTCTGCGCCGATCGTGGGCGTGGTGCTCATGGCTCTGTTCGGCCTGATCCCCAACTGCTCCGTCTCCGTGGTGCTGACCCAAAGCTATCTCAGCGGGGTCATCGGCGTGGGCGGTCTGTTTGCAGGACTGCTTTCCAATGCGGGCATCGGCCTGCTGGTGCTCTTGCGGAGCAATAAAAATCATAGGGAAAACCTGATCATCACCGCCACCCTCTTTGCCCTCAGTGCATTGACGGGTATTGTCCTGTCGCTTCTGTTCTGATACTACTTTCTGATAGAAATGTTTGATTTCTATCAGAAAGGCAACGCAAAAAGCGTTGCG
>JAZOAV010000034.1:0-18554 GCA_045595645.1 Faecousia sp. | reverse complement strand
TCTTCCTAAGACCGCTTGGCCTCCGACTTTGGTCGATCACGGGTTTGGCACTGCGGCCGGAATTGACATACCAGTAGCCCAAATCGTAATGGAAGCCGCTGTAGGTGTCGTCTGCCAAATATCTGCCGGCGGAGGCATTGTCATTGGTGAAATCCATGAAGATGGCATCGGGATAGGTGGAAGGTGCCTGATGGGGAGAGCCTACATAAATATAGTCTATCTCGAACTTTGCCTTGAAATCGTCAGAGCAGGTGGAATAGGGATCCAGACGCAGGGCGTTGATGGTCTGACCGATATTTTTGGTCAGGTCGAAACGCACGATCTGATACTCTCCGGTGGAAGCGGGGTTAAAGTTCGCCATGACGGATTTTGCTTCGGTGTATTTCTTTTCTGCTGTGGTCGTATAGAAGAACTGCATTTTGCTTGCCGTGCCGCTAAGCACGGTGGACTTGATGCGAACCTCTACGATGTCGCCTGTTTGGATTTTGTGGTTTACAAAATCACCTGTGGCAGGAAGCTGCATATAGGGATCCTTGCCGTAGGCCACGCCGCTCATCACGCCGCTGGCATTATCGATGTCGGCGCGAAGCTGATTGGGCGTCCAGTAGCCCAGCTTGTTGGCAACGCTGTACTCCTTGAATTGCAGGTTGATGAAGCTGCGCTCCACCTCACCGCAGGGGCACACGCCGTTGGTGTACACATGTGCCAAATTGGAGACGGAAACCTCCGTTGCCGTGCTGGTACGGGTATGGGTGCCGTTGAAATTGTTCACATAGGTGTAGCCGCTGCCCGCTGCAAGAGTTACCTTGTAGGTGCGTCCGCAGCCCTTGCCGGAGAAGGCATCGTGGGAAAGCTGATACGACAGGCTGTTGGAGCCCACGCAGACATAGGTGACGGAGCCCGCTGTGGTTGCCGTGGGATTCACTACGGAAAAGACCTCAAAGACACACTGCTCCGTTGCCTTGGCCTTGCAGTCATAGCACACGGTATAGTGGGTGTTGTTCTCTCTCATCCATGTTTCTACACAGCTATGGGTCTCTCCGCAGGTGGAGGTGTAGCTATACTTGCAGACGGAGCAGGTATAGGTCGTCAGGCCGGTAGAGGAATTGGTGGAAGCTGTGTAGTTATGGGCGGTCTTTGCGATGGTTTCCGTATAGCTGCTGCCGCAGGAGCAGGTATAGGTCTTAACGCCCGTTGCCGAGCAGCTTGCTGCCGTTGTGACCTTGGCGGTATAGCTGTGGGTATGGCTTTGCAGGATGGAGCCGCAGTAGCCGTAATACTCGGAATAGCCGGAGCCGGTATAGGCACGGAGCATGGCAATGCCGGTGGTTTCGTTGACCGTACCGCTGACCGTCATGCGGAAGCTGGCGGTGCTGCCCTCAGAGAGGATGGTGCTTCCTCCGTTGGTGATGGTAATGGTCTTTTTATCGGAGCTGATGGCAAAGCTTGCGCCGGAAGCCCAGCCGCTCTTGTTGCTGATGGCACTACAGGTCAAGCCGTTTTGCAGGGTAAAGACATACTTCGTGGCGTTTCCTGCATCGTCGCCGGGGGTGGCGGTAATATCAATGGTAGTGCCGTTCACGACCTTTGCACCGGCAAGATGCAGATAACTGCCGCGGAAGAAGGCGTAGCCGAGAATTTTGCTGTCGCTCTGCATTGCCTTGCGGATGCCGCTGGTTTCGTTGTAAATGGTCAAGCCTGTGGGGTCAGGGTCAGAGCTGCCCTCGCTGGGATAGCACTGAATGCCTGCAATGGCCTTACAGCCGACCTTTGTACAGGCAGTGGTCAGGGTGACAGGCCAAGTGGAGGCTGCATTGTACTCACAGCTATAGGACATAACTGCAACATAATCCACAACGCTGCCCAATTCCTTGGGGCTCTGTCCGTAAAGGGCACTTTCGTAGTCGCTGGTGCAGGTCTCGGGCATAATGGCACAGGAAATGACCTTTCCCGCACCCGCTGCATCCTTTACGACCTGCACGAAGTCCGCCACGGTATCCTTACGGAGCTGGGCAAACTTCTTTGCGCCGTTGAGGGCGTCCGTGGAGCCCTTTCCGGCAAGGGCATTGGCAAAGTTGACGCCGGTGGCAGTGGTGCCGGAGCTGCTGTAGACATAGTAGCCGTCGGCATTCGTAGTATAGTCATAGCCGCCGGTCACGCACATGGCCTTGGTGGCTGCGTTATACTCTGCCTTGGTAATGCCATACTTGTTGATGAGCTCCGTTCTGGCATTCAAGCCCCAGTCGTAATACAGTGCGCCGTAGCGAATGGTATCCAAATGAATACCGGCAATGTCGTAATTTGCGACCAGTTCCTTGACCAGCGCCGTCATGTAGTTGCGATAGCCTGTGTCACGGAGGTTGATGTACTGGTTCACAGAGCTGGTCGTACCGACACGGAAATGGTAGAAGGGGGAGCTGCTGTCAATGTTATTCACATAGTTTGTATCACGGGAAGCCATCATCCATGCATGGACGCGGATGCCGTAGGTCTTGGCAGCATCGCAGGCTTCTTTCAGATAGTCTCGGGTACTGCTGCTGCGAACAGCTCCCGTTACATTGGTAGCCCATGCCACTCTGCCGGCAATACCCTTACACAGAAGATATACATCGGTAACGCCTGCGGCGGCATATTCCTTCATAATTTTGGCTGCACCATTGGTGCCGCGGTTGACAATGGTATCCGTAAACAGCCAGTCGCCAACGATGGTGTTAGTACCGGCCTTAGTGTCGTCGGATAGAATTTCCACATCCTGATTTCCGTTTTCTGCCGCAAACGCCCCTGCGCTGCAAGAGACAAAAATCGTAAGAATCAGAACCAACGATACGATACGGTAAAATAGTTTCATACTCATTCTTCTCCTTTCTGCATGTTTGTCCGTCAGAACGGAAGCTCAGCCCACGGGCCGGACTTGACATAAGCGTTGGTGTGGGTCTGATAGCCGAGGTAGTTTGCGTTGTTCACGGGGTCGGCAAAGAGCCATCCGGCCTTGTTGTAGCTGTTGGTGCCGGGGGCATCGGGACAATACAGACCGGCAAAGACATGGCCGGTAGACATAGAGGAGAAATGGCAGTAGTAGTGATAGTATCTGCCGGGCACGCCCAGGGAACGGGCGCAGGCAATCACAAGGTGCGCCATGTCGCAGCAGTTACCCTGCTTATCCGACCATGTTCCCAAGGCACCTCGGGAGGTGTCGTAGTAATATTCATAGCTTGTTTTGTCATTGATGTACTCCATCAGGTTAAACATGGCCTGATAGGTCGTTGTGGGAGAGGAATAGCCACCCTGCGCGCCGCTGCTGTAGAGCATACCTGTCTTGGCAACGGAAATGATGGTGGTATTGGTAGAGGGGCAATATGCCGTAGGTACAAGGTACTTGGAGTATGCGGAGAAATCGTTTCCGAAGGTGGCATCTCCGGCAGTTCCGCCGATGGTCTTAAACCATGTCTGTACCGACAGGCTGGCGGGCAGCTTGCTGTTCTTCACATAATAGACCAAAACCTGAGAGTACATATAGATCGCGCCGTAGTGGTGCATGTTGCCCAGAGAGGTGATCATGTAGTTGGCGGCAACATCGTTGTTGACCATGAAGTTGATGGAACGCTGTGCCAGATCCAGAATCTCCGTCAGGTTCAGCGTGCCTGCCGCCAGAGTTTCGGAGGGGTTGGCAGGCTCGGAATAGACCTTGGGCAGACTGAGATCCTCCGAGGTCTTGCCCGCATTGACTCCGAGGATGACCTGACATGCCAGATACATGTACTGGGCATAGGTGCAGGTGTTAGAGCCTACGGGAACAGAGGCGGGCATAGCCTTGTTCTTTTCAATGTAGCTCACCACATATTGTGCCGCTTCCATTACATCGGTATACCAGGAGCTGACCACTTCCTCTTCCACAACGCCGCCTGTAAAGTTGGTGGGCAGGAAGGTCACGGAGTCGGGCAGCTTGCTGTTGCTTGCGTAGGACTGCAAAACCTCCGTCAAAATGTGGGCTGCGGAATAAATGGAAATTCTGCCCTTGAAATCCGCATAACCGTCCGTGGGTGCATTGAAGCTGGTAGCAAGGGTGCCGCCGCTGATTTCAGCGTACAGCACGACTCTCTTGGCCAGGTTCAAATACTGCCCCTTGGTGATGGTGCTTGTGGGACTGCAATTCACCTTGGAGGCTTCCAGTGCCGTCGCCTGATAGGTCACGGAGGTGGTGTTCGCCTTGCCCGCGCCTAAGGCTTCGACTGCTTTTGCTGCCATCAGGATATAGGAAGCCGTGTCGAGGGTGTAGCTTTCCACGGTCAGGCTGGCGGGGAAGGCAAACTCACCGTAGACCCCGTTGCTGGCCTTGGTTCCCGCCTGAATGGCCTTCTCCATTGCAGCGGCGTTGGTGGCTGCCGCCGTTGCGAGCTGCTTGATCGTCAATGACTTGGGTGTTGCCGCCAAGGATGGCATGGCAAACATCCCAAGCAGGATCGAAACAAGCAAAAAGAATGATAGAGTGCGCTTTCTAAGTGTCATTTCTTTCGTTCCTCCTTCTTGAAATGATGTTTCGTATTTGAAGAAACACACTTATTATAATATTACCAAAATTTGTCTGCATTTGCAAGAACAGAAAGGATAAAAGACAAAAAGTTTTATACGAATTCTTGTTAAAAAAGTTTGAAAAACTTTTTTATAGCACCGAAGGTGCGTCAAGAATTTATGAGACGGGATTTTGCAATTTTCTATTCCCAAAATTGCAAAATCGCAACATTTATGTGAGGGCGATTCGTGAATCGCCCCTACTACGCTGTTAGCATTAAAACTTTGGTTTAACGGAAAGACTTCAGGATGTGTGCCTCCCTCTGATGAGGGAGGTCAAAGGGAAATTCGGCGTGCTTTTTGGGAGTACCATTGACAAATCAGGAAGAATTTGGTAACATGAGTGTATAATCATATATTAGGAGGTACATTATGGGTCGTCGAATGTTAAGCGCACTTTTGGTTCTGTCCCTGCTTCTGTCCTTACTCGGCGTGCTGCCCGCGCAGGCTGCCGACAGCTACAGCAAGGTCAGCTCTCTCACCGTGGGTCGCTTTGTGGCCATCGTCTGCGAGGATATGGGCAAGGAGCTGACCGCCATTTCCACCACCTCTACCAAGTACGGCATCGGCACGGACTACAGCGGCACTCCCGCAGGAACCATGCTTTTTGAGGTCTGTGCCGGCTACAGCGCAGGCACTTATGCCTTCAAAAATGGAGAGAACTACCTCTACTGGGGCAGTGGCAACAGCCTGAATCTCGATGCCGAGCTGTCTGCCAAGACCTCGTGGACGGTGAGCTTTGACAGCAGCGGCAACGCCGCCATGCTCAGCAGTGCTGACAGCACCCGTCAGCTCTGGTGGAACAACACCAGCAACGCTTTGCGTTTTGCCTGTTATGCAAGCAAAACCGCCAACAACAGCTTCAAAAACATCCAGTTTTATCAGTATTCCGGCACGGTCTGCTTCCATACCGATACCGCTTACCGTTACACCAACGGCAAGGTCTATCAGGTGTGCAGCGATTGCGGCAACGCCGAGGCGGTCACCATGCACACCATTGCGGAGGCCAAGGCTTACACCTCTACCTCGGAGCTTTACAATGTGTGGGGCATTGTCACCTATGTAAGCGGCCGCACGGTCTACATCGAGGACGCAACCGGCGGCCTGTGTGTGTATTTTGACAGTGCCGTGGACACCTCGGCTTTGGCACAGGGACAGAAAATTTTCGTGTCCTCCACCATGACGGCGTACCAAGGTCTGTTGGAGCTGGATAAGCCCACGGAATATCTGCTGATTTCTCAGGGCAACAGCCTGCCCAACACCACCACGCTTACCATTGCCGATATTACGGGCGACGCAGACCTTGTGCATTTGGGTAAGCGTGTTACCTTGAAGAATCTACAGGTGGGAGCCATCAACCCTTCCGGCTATACGCCCTTGACGGACACGGCAGGCAACAGCATTTCCATCTACCGCGCCACGGGTCTGCCGGATGATATTAAGGCAGGTAATTTGGTCAGCATCACCGCCATCATTTCCTACTACAGTGACGGCTTCCAGCTCTTGGTCAATCCCACCACCGCCGCTACGGATGTGGTCAAGACCGGCGAGGGTACTGCCGTCACCGTGGAAACCGTGCCCATTTCCACTGCCAAGGCAGGCGTGGAGGAGACCTATTATCAGGTGGAGGGCATTGTCACCTGCGTCAACGGACGGCAGATCTTCATTCAGGATGAGACGGGCGGCATCGTCATTTACCTGTCTGCTATGCCCACCGATGCTCCCTGCGCCGTGGGCGACAAGATCCGTGTCTACGGCTCCTTTGGCAACTATGACGGTGTGTTGGAGCTGCAATATGTGGATCACACCAATCCCGCTTTCTTCTCCATCCTTTCCTCCGGCAATGCGGTAGTCGCCCAGCCCGTGACCATTGAGAAACTTCTGAGTGACTCCTCCATTGAATACGAACTCTTTGCCGAAAAGGTATTTTTGGACGATGTATCCATTTTGGAAATCGACACCAACGGCACGGTTTATCTCTGGCAGGATGACTACACCATTCCCATCTACGCCGCCCCCACCCTGAACACTGACTGCGTGGTAGGCGCAGTGGTGGATGTGACCGCCACCGTTTCCGGCTATTCCTACAACTACGAGCTGGTGATCAACGGTGCCGACGATGTGCGCTTCGGCTCCGAATGTCTCCACACGGAGACCGCCGCTCTGAATCATGTGAATCCCACCTGCACCACCGAGGGCTACTCCGGCGATATCTACTGCACCATCTGCGGCACCTACATTTCCGCCGGCTATGTGATGCCCAGCGAGCACAGCTCCGTCCTTATCAATGCGGTAGAGCCGAGCTGTGATGCGGCGGGCTTTACGGGAGACGAATATTGCGAAATGTGTCAGGAAGTGCTCATGTTTGGCACCGAAATCGCGCCTTTGGGCCACGATTATGCGGCAAGCGTAACCGCACCTACCTGCACCGAAAGCGGCTACACCACCTATACCTGCAGCCGTTGTGAGAGCAGCTACACCGACGACGAGGTAGCCGCCAACGGCCATAGCAACACCTACTTAGAGCTGGATTCTGCTACGCACAGCTACACCTGCGCTGTCTGCGGTGCGTCCGGTGAAGAAGAACACGCCTTCGACAGCGGCCTGTGCCTTCTGTGCAACGCCCCTGCGCCCAATGTGGAGAGCATCTTGGACGAGGACATTGCCATTCTCCATTCCCTGAACTTAGCCAGCGATATTTCTATTAACTTTGTCGTCTCTGCCGCTTCCTTGTCCGGCTATGACAGCTACTATATGGAATGTACCCGTCCCATTTACGAGGGCAACGAAATGGTGGGCGAGGAAACCATTCTCATTGAGGAGCCCCGTCTCAGCGGCAGCTACTACTATTTCACCCTGACAGGTACCAATGCCCTGCAAATGGGTGATATGGTGCGGGCCACCGTCTATATGATGAAGGGTGATGTGGAATACTGCTCCAAGGTGGACGAATTCAGCGTCGCCACCTATGCCTATGCCCAGCTCAACAACTCCACCAACGAAAAACTGCGTATTCTCTGCGCTAACCTGCTGCGTTACGGCGCAACAGCCCAGACCTACAAGGGCTACCGCACGGATGCCCTTGTGGATGCCGCCATGACCGATGAACAGCGAGCCTATGTTACGGATCTGAACACGGTGCGCTTTGGCAACAACGCCGCCTATTTGGGCGACTTGGAAAATCCCGCGGTCACTTGGCTGGGCCGCAGCCTTGTGCTGGATACCAAGGTCGTGGTAAAATTTGTGTGTAATATTTCCGGCTACAGCGGCAGCGTGGAGGATCTGAGCCTGCATGTCAGCTATCAGGGCTGGGACGGCACTGCCAAGACCGCTGAAATCACCGCCGCCGAGCAGTACGGCAGCAATGCAAGCTGGTACGCCTTCCCCGTGGATTGCCTCTTGGCAGCCGAGCTGCGGCAGCCCATGGAGGTTGCGGTGTATCAGGGCGATGTCCGTGTGTCGGAAACCTGCCGCTTCAGCGTGGACAGCTACGGCAACAACTGTACCGGCACCCTGTTGGCTGTTTGCCAATCTCTTATCGCCTACTCCGATGCCGCCCTGTCCTACTTCTCCAACTAAGCGTGAGAATCCACAGACTTTTGTGGCAGCAGTATTCAAGAAAAACCCCCAAAAAACGACCGTTTTCACACGAAAACGGTCGTTTTTTTGGGGTTAAATGATTTTGCACGCACAGATTTGCTCTTTGCCGCAAAGGGCATCATTAGGTGTTTGCCACCCGATGGGGCAAGGCGGGTCACGCCTTGCCCCTGTTGGGGGTGTTTTATTTTGCGAAGAATGCCTTTGCACTGTCGGAGTAAGCGAACAGGGCGCGGGTGAGGGCTTCCAGTGTGGTACCACCGGTTTTGGCGGCGTAGGTCTCTGCGCTGTAGCGGAGAGATTCGCTGAGCTGAGTGGTCTTTTCAAAGACAGCCACATCTACTACGGTGCGCAGCTCGGAGGCCAGCAGACCGTAGAAGGTAAAGGCATAGTAGTTATTCTTGGCGTTGTAAACCTCGATATCCGTCAGCATGACGGTCTTGGTGTCGCCGGTGCTGCCCTTGTAGGTGACACGCATGCACAGGTTTGCAAGGTCGCCCGTGTACTTGGTGGTGTTAAAGACGAACTTCATACCAACCTTAGAGCCAAGGTCGAGGGTCTTACCAACCCAAGTGATGGTGGGGCTGTTCAGGTCGCCCAGGAAGGAATCGGTGGAAGTGAAGCTGAGAGACGCGGTGTTGCTGAGGTAGCTTCTGTGGGTCTCGGTCATTTCGGCATCCACCAGAGCGTCGGTACGATACTTCTTGTAGCTCTGTGCTTCTGCGCCATAGCGGAGCAGGTCAGCGCAAAGGGTCAGCATCGTGCTGTCCTTGCTGGTATTGAGCATATTGTAGGCGTAGGTTGCAACACTGAACTGGTCGGTGGAGGAGATGTACTTGACATCGCCCTTGGTCATGTGCAGAATCGCATCTACCATGTCGCCCATACGAACAGCGGTAATACCTGTCAGAGTGAAGTAGTAGTAGCTGCCCTTGTCAACAGGCTGTACGATCATCGTGGAAGTGCCGGTCTGTGCATTGCCCGTGTACTCAGGCAGGATGCACTCCAGATAGTAGCTGTCGTAGCTTGCCAGCAGGGTCTTGGGCACAGCGAAGGTGATGGAAATATCGCTGGCCAGGTCCAGAGTGTGATAAATCTTGATGTTTCCGTCCAGAGTGGGGGCATCTTCAAACTTTGCGTAGAGGGCAATATCCTCCGTAATGGGGGTGTTGAAGTCGAACAGGTCGCCGTTTTCCGTGAACCAGCCGAGGAAGACCATGCCTTCCTGTGCGGGATCCTCGGGCTTGCCGACAGGCTGACCGGGCTCTGCGCTGAGCCAACCCACGGGGCTGTCACCGAACATCAGGGTAACGGTGTAGGTGATGATGCTGGGATCGTCCGCACCGCAGATGGAGCAGTAACCATCCTCGTAGGTGTGATCCAGCTTGTTGCCCTCTGTCTTGTGACAGGTGGAGCAGGTCTTGGGAGCGACACAGGTTGCAGCCTCCCAGCTATGACCCAGAGCAGCACCCTCGGTCTCGCCGCAGCGTCCGCAGGTCTTGGGGTTCTCGCAGGTGGCGGTGCTCCAGTTGTGACCAAGCTCTGCGCCCTCCGTCTCGCCGCAGCGGGAACAGTACTTGGCATCGGTGCAGGTTGCATCGACCCAGCTATGGCCCAGAGGACGGATGTTCAGCTTGGATTCGGTGGTTTCCAGCGTACCTTCCGCATCTAAGAAGTATCTGCCGCAATCCATACAGTTGTAGCAGGCATTCAGGCCGGCATCGGTACAGGTGGCTTCCATTGCATCCATGTAGATCAGGGAGTGGCTCTTGGCTTCCTCTGCCACATACTTACATCTGGTGCAATACTTGGAGGTGGTGCAATCGGCTTCTGCCACATTATAGGAGTGGGCGGTGACAGCACCGAACTGGTAGCCGCAGCCGTACTTACAGGTACGGAAGTGGCCTTCTTCGTTGTAACCGAAGACATTGGAAACTGCGTGAGCAACCACATCCAGGGACACATCTTCCACCGTTTTGCCATCGGTGCAGGTGCCGTCAAGGGATACGG
The DNA here is from genome assembly GCA_045595645.1 of Faecousia sp. Taxonomy (GTDB): domain Bacteria; phylum Bacillota; class Clostridia; order Oscillospirales; family Oscillospiraceae; genus JAZOXB01. The sequence continues at coordinate 8,378 of JAZOAV010000034.1, read as the reverse complement.
TGCCGCAGACATTGCAGATATAGTGGGCGATGCAGCCCTTTTCGGAACAAGTGGATTCCTTGGCTGCCACGGGAACGATGTCGGGATGGTCACAGGCGACAGTGACCGTGCAGGAAGCAGAAATTCTGCCTGCATTGTACCCACCGTACTTGAACTGCACAGTGGTAGCCGTAATGATAGCAGTACCGGAGCCGACAGCCGTGATATTGCCATCTGCATCCACAGTTGCAACAGATTCGTCGGAGGAAGTCCAGGTAACCGCCGAGTTACCGGGCAGGAAGTTTGCGATATCTTCTTCAGAGAAGTAGGTGGGATAGGCAGCCAACCACTGGGCATCCAGTTCTTCCATGAAGTCTACCGTGTGGGTCATCTTGGTGCTCTCGTTGACACCCATTTCCAGCGTTTCATTTGCAAGGGTGAGGCCTTCCACATAAGCCCAACGATACTGGTCATGCCAGCACCACTGCGTGTTGCACACACGCATTTCCACGCCGCTGTCCCGATAGATGTACTTTCCGTCGTCCGTAACTTCGATCAACATGTTCATCCCTATCCAGGGAATATCATAGTTGTTGTAATCCGTAGTGCCGTTAGCGAAATCATGCTCGCCTTCTTCGCGATAGCCGCAGATGCACTCTACATAGTGCGTCTTTTCATCTATGGTGTTTCCTCCATACTTGAAATCATGGACATGCTCCGCTCCGTCGGCTACAACTTCGAACGCTCCGGTCATGGTGAATTCCTCCCACAAGCCTGCACCGCCGCCGATGAAGTAATCATCGTTACAAACCACAGTGACCCACCAGCTTGCATAGTAATAACCGGGAGTCATGTGGGTGCCGTCAATGTGGCTGACGGGAGCTTCGGGCATCTTGCTTGCGGTGTCGAAGGTGATGTCCTGGAGAGAACCGTACGAGAGCTCCAGTCCGGCTTCCTCATAAACATTCGTGCCACCGGAAGCTCCGATTTTCGCATCAGAGGGATTATTGTATCTCAGCAATTTAAAGCTGATTTCCACTTTATCCGCTACGGGATCGATATCCAGACCCAATTCTTCCTTGATCTGGGCACGGATCTCGTCATAGAGGGGAGAACCGGGATCGTAATCAATGCCGCCGGTGAAGAAGGCTTCGATGTCCTCGCCCTCATGGAATACGGTCTTATACTCATTGGTGCCCTTTACTCGGAACATGAGCTTGCCGGAACCGTCTGCGGCGACAGGCTGAGGCACAGAATCGTCGTAGTTCACGCCAAACAGGAAGGTCTGTGTGTCGCCGTAATAGTCCGTAGCAGTTAAGCGGAACATGGTAAGGCCCTTATCCTGAACCGTGTACAGGCACTTGCCGTCGCTGTCAAACACGGCATCAGAGACAGGAACCCAAAGAGAACGCTCCTGACGCTCCAAGGTAAATGTGACATCATGACCCACTACCTTGCTGGCACCCAAATTCATGGTGGTGGGCTTGTTGATGGTTGTGGTGCCGGTACGGAAGGGCGTGACATCCAGCCAATCGGTGACAACCACGCGGACATACTTGGATGTCACAAACTCATGAGCATCGGTATCCCGGACTGTAAACCAATAATCGGTCGTACTGGTCTTGGAGGTGTCGATGGTGATCGTATCGACTTTACCAAGGTTGGTGTCGTAATAAGCAGATTTGACATTGCGCTTGTAAGCGGTAATCTCATAGTTACCGGAACCGCCTTCTACATCCACAGTGATGTTAACGGGATCCTCATTCACACGGATATAGCGGAGTTCCCTGTCCTCGGTAATGACAGTGCCGTCATAGCGGATCTCGGGAACGATGCTGTCACAGGGGAAGATCTCCTCAGTGAAGTTGTACTTGGGATTGACGGAGCTGTTTCCGTACTTATCCTTCGCATACACGGCGACCCAGAATCTCTGGGGCTGTTCATCGGTAAAGGTGTACTTCAGTACGGGAGACTGAGAATCCTGAAGGACAGTCATATCGCTGATGGCCGGAGCATCATCCAACATCCACTTGTACCACCAGTCGCCTGCCGGCTCCACCTCTGCGGTAATGGTGATCTCGTCGCCCACATCGAAGCCGGTTCTGGGATAATCCAGGAAAACACTCTCAGCACGGGGCAGATCGATGGTCACGGAGAACAGATCAACGCGGGTGGCCACATATTCTTCCTTAATCAGGGCTTCCCGGAACTGGTTGATCTCCCAGCTCCAGTAGGGACGCTTGTAGTACAGCTCCTGTGTCTGTTTCACCGTATAGCGTCCGGGCTCGGTGATATAGTCCTTCAGATTGATCAGATCGCCGTTGTTTGCCTCGTAGATCATTTCCTCGGCATTGTAGGGATCATAAACCTTCTGAGAAATGCGAACCTCGAAGCCTTCCCGCTTCAAATCCTCGGGCAGTGCGGTGGCACTGAAGCCGAAGAGCAGGTCTTCGCCAACAGTGGCTTCAATAGATGCGTGATGATAGGTGTCTCCATGCTGATAAATGGGATCCGTATCAGGCTGCTGGGTCTCGGCAACCATCATGGCGGAGTCGATGATCAGCATGGGGTGAGAGTAGAAGACCTGCTTCTTATCGTAGATCTTAGTGTACTCCTCCTTGGCATTGACCACGACGGCCTTGACATAGAGATACTTGCCTGCCGCTTCCTCGGGGATATAGCAGGAGTCGGTATTGAAGGCGAAGGGGTTGTTGTTCTGCATGGTCAGGTTGCCGCTGGTGCCGGGCTTCATGCACAGCTCGTTCTGACGCAGCTCGGTGGTGTAGGCGTGCAGATCGTACATGGTCCAGTATTCCTTGTTATCGGGCAGACCATCCTCGCCGTATGCCTCATAATTGGGATCCTTGGGGGACAGGGAGTTGCGGTAATCATAGATATCTGCTTCGGGATTCCACTTCTCGGGCTTGTGGTCGGACTTGGAATTCCAATCGAGGCAAACATTGGTCATACCTGCCAACAGCTCATCGGTGACCTTGTTGGGATCACTGGGGTCACGGTCCACGATGGGATCATCACTGAGATACCACTGATAGTAGACATCGATGAAGTCGTTACCGGCATTGTCTGCCTGGCTGACCTTGGCGTTGACGAAGTTGACGGTTGCCTTCTTGCCAGCCATTACAGCGAAGGTATCGAACTGCAGGGGGGTGTAATCCGTGTCGTAGAAGACATTGGAGCTTGCGTTGGTGTTGGGCAGCTCGGCCTGCTCAGATACGCTGGAGCAGCGGAAGAGCACGGAGCTCTCGGTGCTGGCCACGGGCATCAGGCCGGCGTAGCTCTCACCTCTACGGGTGTAGGTGTTTCTCACACTCCAGTCGTCGCCCCAGAAGTTGTCCACCCACTTGAAGGACAGGGCAGTATCGGAGATACCGGAGGGGCCGGTATAACCGAAGTTCACATACTCATCCACATTGAAGACAATGCGGTACAGCTCGCCGGGCTTGTAACCGGTCCAAGGCTTAGCAGTATCCTTGGTCTTCTCAATGAGGTACTGAGACAGATCGTACAGATCCAGCTTGCAGCGCATGGCTTCATTTTCTGCTACGCCGTAGACCACCTCTGCCAGAGGTTCATCCGTACCAAAGTAATCGCTTTCGCTGATGTTCTCACGGGTGATGGGGTCAACACGGTAGACACGATAGCGGAACCACTTCAGATTGTCACGGTATGCCTCGTCCACATGGCGGGTATAGGTTGCGGTGCTAAAGTTTTCATAGTCACCGGGCTCGAAAATGTACAGGCTGTGCAAGGACTGGACTTCAGCCGTACGGGGCTCGCCCTTGTAGTTGAAGTTTGCAAGCACGACGGTATTTCTGAAATCGGGAATGGGATTGCCCTTGGAATCCACGGGCTCGGGATAATACCATGCCTCGGAATCCTGCATACCCGTATCATACATTTCGCCGTCCAGATTGGGCATAACATAGTAGTCACGGGCATCTCTGCCGTCGAACTCGTAGTCGAAGAAGTACTCATCACCGGCGAAGGGTGCGGTGTGGAGATTTTCTTCATCGTTTTCCGTGTTCCATGTGCTGATATTGCTCAGGTTGGTATTGCCGTAGTAGGTCTGCAGAGCGAAGGAATGGGTGGAATTGGAGCCTGCATTCATGGGATAGACATCCAAATAACGGATGTGGCGCAGCTCTGTGTCACCGCAGTAGAGGCGGTAGTGCTTCAGACCTGCGGGATGGGCCGCATCCACTTCCTCGTCCATCAGAACCAGCGTACCGTCGCCATAGACATCCACCAACTGAATACGGCCGTCACGGATCATGTCCTCGCCGAAGGACTCTACACCCAGATTGACGGAACCGCTGGTGCCGGTGAATTTTACGAAGGTCATTAAATTACCGTTGGGATCCTCTTCCTTCATGTAGGGCAGACGGGTACCCTCATTGGCAAGCTCGCAATAGGTACGGAAGGTGCCGCCGCGCACTACAACATTGGAGGTGTCAATGGGAATGGGATCCAGCTTGGGATTCTTCTTGACCTCATCCTGATTCTCGTAGTGCATGACCTCCATATTGTTGGTCTCAGAGGCATCAAGCTCAATGACATAGGGGTACTCAATCAGATATTCGACTAGTTCACCGTTAATCGTCATTCTACACCATTCGGTTTGATGCAAATACCAAAGATCCTCAATTTCATGGCCCGTTGCAGTATACTGGAAAGCTTGCGCCACACCGGTCAGGGTGTCCTTGGGTGCACGCACAAAGTTAAAGATATTGGCACCGGCATAGCCTTCAAAGGTGCCGCCGAAGATGTAGGCTCTGCCGCCGTCATTCTTCAACTTTTCGTCAGAACCGGAATGCAGGCCCAGGCGCACCACTTCGATGGTCGCATTGCGCACATGAGGGGTAGCACCGTGACCCTGGAAGGTACCGCCGTATACCACCAGAGTACCGCTGGTATTCACCTTTGCCACCGTACCGTGGATGGTCTGGGTGACACGGGTGCCCTCTGCCTTGCCCAGCATGCTGGCGATGGACTTGATCACATCCATGCCCTTGCTGAACATATCCGTGATCTTGTTCTTATCCAAAGCAGCGGTGACAACATTCTTCTCTGCTGCCGCAATCTTGGAGTTCTTGTCGTTCTTGGCCGTGCCCTTGGCATTGGACTCATTCTTGCCGCCGGTCTGGGCTGCAGAACCGCCGGTCTGATTGCTGTTGGTGCTGTTGTCAGCGTTGTCACTGCCGGTTCTCTCGCCTACGGTCTGGGGACGGGCCTTGCTGTCATTGCCGGGGCCTGCAGACTCAGGGGTATCCACCTTCTTGTTCTCCTTGCCGCCATCGCCGGTAGGCTTGTTGGTGGCACTGTCGGATGTACCGGTCTCACCGGAGTCACTGGTGTTGCCATTGGCAGGCGCACTGTTGGCGAACTCCGCCTTGACATCCTTGAAGGCTGCCGCCGCAGAATCCAAGCCGGTGGCATACTCTGCAATGCTCAGACCCAGATCAAGGGTCTTGCCCAGACAGTCAGCCAGCTTATCCCAAGTGAAGTTCTTCTTGTACTGGTCCTTCTGACGGCCTGCGGTGAAGGTGCCGCCGTAAATGACCAGATTGCCGTCGACAACAAAGAGGTCACGATGGGTGTAGTAGTCCAACTGATTGGAATACGCATCAATGATCTGTGCGCCGGTCACCATGGCGCCGGTGCCCTTGCCGGTGTTATAGCCGTTGACGGGAGCACTGGAGTCAATGATGGTAAGGGTTGCGCCCTCCCGGATGTAGATGAAATACTTATCCAGATAGTGGTCATAGATGTTTTCGGACTGCCAGCCTTCGCCCTTTTCCTTGTTGGTCATATCCCACCAGGTCATGGTGAAGCCGTTCAGGTCCAGCACCTTGTCAGAAGTAACGCGAATGGGCTTCCACTCGCCGCTGTTGTAGCGCAGCTCCACATCCTGTGTCAGGACGATGTACTTTTCGCTGGGGTCGCTGGATTCCATGAGCTCACGGAACTTGCCGCCCTCCCGCTTCAAGTCGCCGTCATAGACACGATTCCAGTGTGAGGCAGTGCCTTCCTGGAACACCTCGTCCTCGGTGATGGACTCATAGCTGAAGTTGTATGGCTTCATAGCTTCTGCCTTCAGAGCTTCCTCCGCACTGTCATATTGACTCTGATAATTGAAGTCAATGGACAGATCCGTATGGTCGGCACGGCTCTCATGGGCATGGGCACCGCTCATGGGAACCATTTCCAGTACCATCAGCATAATCAGCAAAATACTGATCGCCCGCTTCATAAAGGGTTTCTTCATGGTTTATTTTCCTCCTTTTCAAAATAATCGTGTTCATGGGTATATTTCATAAACGCCCGATTCGGCGCTCGGACGAATACGACAAAATAGGGTCATTGGGGAATTCTTTCTACCTCATCCCCTTCCTCTTCTTCGGGCAAGAGCAGAATATTCACAATGGCAGAGTTCTCAGACCAATAATCGGGGTCTGCAAAGACAAGCTCCTCTGCGCCCACATCCTCCAGCACCAGCTTGTAACACAGACCGCCAAGGGTACCTTCCTCATAGCCTCTGCGATAGTAGATCTCCACTCTGGGAAAATCCCGATCCGTGGTATTCTCCACAATGATGGAGCCATATTCGGAACCGATGAGTGCAAAGCTGTCTCTGATTTCCTCGACATCCTGCAAATAGTTAAGGGTGCTGTCCACCAACTGCAAATCGCTGGTTGCGGCCTTCTTTTTGTCGTACTCCACCAGCGTAAGCACATCCCCCGCAGGGAGCATTTGGAAGGTGAAAAGCAGCTCCTGCTCTCCGTCTGTGAAAATCAGCTGTCCGTCTGCAATGGTCTTTTCTCCCGTGTTGGTAATGGTCAGGGCGGTCACATTTTCCACACGATCCTTGTTCTCGTCGTCGCCCCGTTCAATGTAAATTCCCGTGTAGGGAGAGACATTCCGCACGGACAGCACCCCGTTCAGGGCCTCCGGCGTAATATCCTTTCCGGGAATCAATTCCTCCTTCTGCCTGCAAGCGGTCAGCAAAAGGCTGAACAGCATGGTAAGTACCAAAAGTGCTGCAATTTTCCTTCGATACATGTTCTTTCCTCCTATAACAGTTTTTGTCCATCCGTTCGTTCAAAGACTATCGATAATATCAGCCAAATAGGATGCAGAAATTGAGCCATAGATAAACTGATCGATCAGCCCTTCCTTCTTCGCTTCCTTCACCTGATTGGCCACTTCTCTATCCGCCACCTCGTCCACAACGAGAACGATCTTGCACTGGGGACACATGGCCTTTACAGCATCACGAAGCTTTAACCGTTCGCAGAGCTTCCACGGCGTATAACCCGTGACCTCCATCAGAAGGGCATAGGGGCACAGCCATCTGCACTCATCCGCTACTCGATCGGGAGAGTCCACTGCATAGGGCTCCAAATCAACATCCGTTCTGCGCAGAGTATCGGATATGGCATGGCCGAACAGCTTGTTCTGCATATTGATAACAACACGCCTCATGACATCATCTTCTTTCCTGAGTGATAATACTATGATTCCATTAAAAGTTGTCTTTTTAAAGAAACTCGGTATCAGTTGGGGAGATCGGACGGAGGCAAAACTCTCCCACATATATTTTACCAATTCCGGAAGGGAAGTCACTATCACAAGTAATAGTCTTTTGAGAAGAAAATAAAAATCGGTCTCCCGACAAGGTCGGAAGACCGTGATTTAGTTTTTGTGTTCCTCCAAAGCCTTATCAGGGAAGACGATAATCAGATTCTTCTGTGCCACGGCGATGAGAAGCTCCATACGGGAACGGTAGCCGGTCTTATCTAAAATCCTGCTCAGATGCCAACGAATATTTGCTTTGCTGCAATTTAACATTGCTGCCGCATCCTCATCGCCGGTGCTCTGCATCAGCGCGCGAAGCACATCCAGCTCTGATTGCGTCAATTCGTAGCTCGTGGCATAGCCCAGCCGTACCTCCGGTGTTTTGTCCGGATAAACCGACTGCCCGTCCATCGTCCGATTCATCACTTCCAAAAGCTCCCCCTGACTCACATCCTTATAGCAGAAGCTATCTGCTCCGGCAGTTTTCGCCTTTCGGATAAAGCTGTGCTCTGCCATGGAGGTCACGATAATGACTTTGATTCTTGGGAATTTCTTCTTGATTACGGCGCAGGCATCAATGCCGCTTTCATCCCGGGCAGTACACACATCCATCAGGATCAGATCCACTCCCGTGTGCATACAGAACAGCTCCGTATCGGCGGCATTGGATAAAGTGCCTGCAAGGGTATAGTTTTCCGATGAACGAACAATGGCTTCCATATTCTCCTGCGCCATTTTCTGATCTTCCACAATCAGGACGCGAATCATAATACCCCCTCCTTTCCTTTGGGCACGGTAACGGT
>JAZOAV010000033.1:0-7698 GCA_045595645.1 Faecousia sp. | reverse complement strand
TTTCATTGTGTTGCACCACCATTGTTTTGATGGATTTATTATACCATATCCGGAACCTATGTGGTAGTGTTTATTTAATCAGAGGTTCCTTAGTGCTTAAACCCTCATATTCCTTCCATTTTTCCACGGTTTTTATTAAGTTGACAGCATTGCCTTTGAAGGGGGAATGAAAGGGGGGCCATGTAGCGTGCGTGTTCCTACACGCACAATGAAGGCAGTATCGTTGCAATATTGGGCGCGTCAAGGATGCCGCGCGCTACGAGGTTGACGAAGTGTCGATTGTGCTTTGCACCACCCCCTTTCAAAAGGGGCTGGGTACCAAGCAAGCACCAAGTGCCGTGTAAAGTCGATAAGCCCAGTTTATAATAGTATAGATTGTACCTTATTTTCGGAAAAATGTAAAGGATAGGATTATGGAAAAAAGTCGCCTGCGCAGACTGCTTTTGACGGCAATGTTTGCCGCTCTGACCGCTGCGGGAGCTTTTTTGCGCATAGGATCTGTTACCTTGCAGGTCTTTTTCGCCTGCGTGGCGGGGATGCTCCTTGGCCCCGTGTGGGGAACGGCCTCTCAGGGCTTGTATGTGCTGCTGGGGCTGCTGGGACTGCCGGTGTTCGCCCAAGGCGGCGGACCCATGTATGTTGTACAGCCCACCTTTGGCTTTCTTTTGGGCTTGCTGCCCTTGGCGGCGGTGACGGGATTCCTATCTCGCCACATTCCCCTGTTTTTCTGCGCCCTTGGGGGCTTGCTTGCCATGTATGCCGTGGCGTTGCCCTATTTTTATGTTGCAACGGGGCAGGTTTTGCCGCTCAAAGAGCTGCTTTTCGCAGCTTGTGTCCCGTATTTGCCCTTTGACGCACTGAAGCTTCTGTCGGCTTGCCTGCTGGCACGGCGGCTGCGGCTTCTCCTGCGAAGGGATATACGCTTCTGATACTACTTTCTGATAGAAATGTTTGATTTCTATCAGAAAGGCAACGCAAAATCCCGTCTCATAAATTCTTGACGCACCTTCGGTGCTATAAAAAAGTTTTTCAAACTTTTTTAACAAGAATTAGTATGAACCGACACACATGCCGAATTCGTAGGGGCGAACTGTGTTCGCCCGCGTGTAGGAACCACCGAATTTGTACAATGTTGGTCATGCGTACCGTCTGCCGCTTCGCGGTTCGGGCGAACACGCAGTTCGCCCCTACGATGTGTTACGATAGTGCGCACAGGCGGGCGAACACAGCCGCCCCTACATGGTACCAATTTTATGATTCCTACACGCGGGACGATGTGGGCATCGTCCCCTACAAAAAACGATACGATAGGAGACAGATATGAACATTGTGATCATCGGAGCCGGAAAGGTAGGCTCCACCTTAGCGGAGCAGCTTGCAAACGAACAGCATGAGCTGCGGATCTTAGACAGCAGCGGCGAAGCGACGGTGTATTTGGACAGCTCCTTGGACGTACTGGTACAGGAGGGTGACGGCCTAGATGCCGAGGCTCTGCGGGAGGCAGAGGTGGAAAAAGCGGATTTGGTCATTGCCGTCATGCCCACGGACGAGCAGAATCTCACCGCCTGTCTGCTGGCAAAGAAGCTGGGCGCAGGCAGCACGGTGGCCCGTGTGCGGGAGCCCCACCACTTGGAAACGGTCAATTTGCTGCGCAGTGACCTGGGCATGAGCATGATCCTCAACCCCGAAGCCGCCAGTGCTTCGGAGATTGCCCGTATTCTGCGCACGCCCTCTGCCATTAAAATCGACACCTTCTGCAAGGGAAAGGTGGAGCTGTACAAGGTGCGCTTGGCACAGGACAGCCCTTTGAACGGCCTTGCTCTGCAAGCATTGGGTCGTCAGCACAAGGGCGTTCTGATTTGCACTGTGGAGCGGGCAGGAGATCAGGTCTACATTCCCGATGGTAATTTCGTCTTGCAAGCAGGGGATTATATCAATTTTGTAGCCGACCCCACCACCGCCTATCGCTTCCTGCGCAAAATCGACATTCCCGTGCATCCTGTGAAGCAGGTGATGATCGTTGGCGGCAGCCTCATTGCCTACTATTTGGCCAAGGAGCTGTGGCAGTTTAAAACCCATGTGAAAATCATCGAGATCAATCGGGAGCGGTGCGACAAGCTGGCGGTGGAGTTACCCTTCGCTTCCATTATCTGCGGCGACGGTACAGATGAAAAACTCCTGCGAGAGGAAGGCATTGACCAAATGGATGCGGTGGTCACGCTGACAGGCTTCGATGAAGCAAATATTCTCATCAGCCTCCACGCCCGCACCGTTTCGCAGGCGAAAATCGTCACAAAAATCAACCGTACCGGCTTTTCCCGCGTCATTGCCTCTATGGATTTGGGAAGTGTGTTTCATCCGAGAGACATTGCCGCCAATCTCGTCGTGCGCTTTGCCCGTGCCATGCACAATTCCCTCGGCTCCAATGTGGAAACCCTGTACAAGCTCATGGGCGGCCGTGTGGAGGCTTTGGAATTCCGGGCGACGGAGAAGTTCCGCGGTTGCGGCATCAAGCTCATGGATTTGAAGACCCGTCCCAATTTGCTCATCGGTGCCATCAATCGAGGCGGCAAAATCATTACGCCCGGCGGTCAGGACAGCATTGAATCCGGCGACACGGTGGTCGTTGTCACCACTACGGCAGGTCTGAAGGATTTGGACGATATTTTGGAGTAAGACTATGAATTACAGAATGATTGCTTATCTCATCGGCAAGGTGCTGCTGCTGTTGGCAGTGCTGCTTCTGCTGCCCTGCGCCGTGGCTCTGATTTACGGAGAGGGAGATTCTCTTGCCTTTCTGTATACGGCGGGGCTGAGTGCCCTCTTGGGTGGTCTGTTGCAATTCCTGCGTCCCCAGAAGCGGAGCATGCGCACAGCTGACGGCTTTGTCATGGTCGCCTTGAGCTGGATTTTGATTTCGCTGGTGGGTGCTCTGCCCTTTACCATCCACGGCTCCATACCTTCCTATTTGGATGCGGTATTCGAGACGGTATCCGGCTTCACCACCACCGGCTCCAGCATTCTTTCCTGTGTAGAAGCACTGCCCCACGGTCTGCTGTTCTGGCGCAGTTTTACCCACTGGATCGGCGGCATGGGCGTGCTGGTGTTTATGCTGGCCATCGTCCCGCTGTCCGGCGACAGCATCTATCTGCTCCGCGCCGAATCCCCGGGCCCCTCTGTGAGCAAGATGGTGCCCAAGATGCAGACATCTTCCCTGATTCTCTACGGCATCTATCTGGGCCTGACTCTGCTGCAAATTCTTCTGTTCCAATTAGGCCGGCTCTGCGGCTGGGGAGACATTTCCTTCTTTGACAGCCTGTGCATCACATTTGGAACGGCAGGCACCGGCGGCTTCGCCACGAGCAGTAGCGGTATGGTAAATTATTCCGTCTACGAACAGGCTTTGACTACCGTATTTATGATACTTTTTGGAGTGAATTTTTCCGTCTATTTCTTTCTGCTGTGCAGAAAATTCCGCCTGATTTGGCAAAATTCTGAGGTCAAAACCTATTTTGCTGTGATTTTTGCCGCTATTGCCCTGATTACGGCAAATCTGCTCAGCAGCGGAATTTTTGATTCTTTTGGAAGGGCGGTGCATCATGTATCCTTCTCCGTGAGCTCCGTCATTACCACAACAGGCTTCGGCACGGCAGATTTTGCCCAATGGCCGGAATTTTCACGGGTAATCCTGATCATCCTAATGGTGATTGGCGCCTGTGCCGGCTCTACAGGAGGCGGCATGAAGGTCAGCCGCATCCTCATTCTCTACAAAACCCTGCGGGCTGAGCTGCATAAGCTGCTTCACCCACATGCGGTAGTCCGTAGTACTATAGACGGCAAGCAGCTCAGCAGGGAGGCGGTACAGGGCACGGCGGCCTATCTCATTGCCTACGCTACCATTATTCTGTGTTCCATATTCCTGATTTCTCTGGATGGAAAGGGCATGGAGACCACCCTGACGGCTACAATAGCAACCCTGAACAACATCGGTCCCGGCACCTCTGCCGTTGTCGGACCCTTTGGCAGCTTCGGTGGTTTTTCCGACCTGTCCAAGCTGACCATGATTTTCAATATGCTCTTTGGCCGCCTGGAAATTTTCCCCGTTCTGCTCCTTCTGCGCCCCTCGACTTGGCGGAAGAATTGACAATGGACAATTAGGGACGGGTTTCCCGTCCCTCGATGATGCACCGCATCAGTGAAACAAAACGGAAAGGATTTTTCATGCAAGAACAAAAACCCCGCAAAACAAGCCGTCGCTTCGTGCGGTTTATTTGCTGCCTGCTACTCTTGGGCGTGGTGGCTTTTTTGGGCATCAATGCCTATGTAAAATGCGCCGCCGAGTCCTATCTTCTCACGGAGGAACAGGCTGCCGAGCTGGAAGACATGGACTGCATTTTGGTGCTGGGCTGTCAGGTGTTCGCCAGCGGGCGACCCAGCGATATGCTGGCTGACCGCCTGGATCAGGGAATTTCCCTGTATTGGCTGGGTGCCGCGCCGCGCTTGCTGATGAGCGGCGACCACGCCGAGGACAATTACAACGAAGTGGGGGTCATGAAACGCTATGCAAAAAATGCGGGGGTGCCCTCGTCCCATATTTTCATGGATCACGCCGGCTTTTCCACCTACGAAAGCATGTACCGTGCCAAGGAGGTCTTTCAGGTAAAGCGGCTGATCATCGTCACCCAAGGCTACCACCTCTATCGGGCGGTCTATGTGGCACGACAGCTTGGCTTGGAGGCCTACGGCGTGCCCTGCGATGCCCACATCTACTCGGAGCAGGAACGCCTCAACCAGCGGGAGCTTTTCGCCCGTTGCAAGGATTTTTTTGCCGCCATATTCCAACCGTTGCCCACCGTATTGGATGATCCCATTTCTATCCAGGGCGACGGTGATGTGACCAACGATTAAGGGGCTGTAATACTGCTTTCTGATAGAAATCAAACATTTCTATCAGAAAGCAGTATTACAGCCCCTTTGGGTCTTTAAGGAATCCGCTTGGTGGGTTTCAGGTAGCGTTCTTCCTCGGAGAAGACACAGCCACAGTATTTTTGGATATACATGTCCAGCTCCCGTGCCTTTTCCTGTCCTGCACGGAAATAGGGACGGAAATCCCGATACAAAAACTGCACCCCATACTCTGCGGCGGCTCGCTCGGCGACCTCCCGCATCAACTCATGGTTCTGATAAGGGCTGATGAACAGAGAGGAAGTAAAGCTGTCAAAGCCACCCTCTGCGGCGGCCTGTGCGGCGGCATGGAAACGGAATTCGTAGCATTTGACACAGCGGCTCGCAATATTCTCCGCAACCTCTCTCACAAAGGGGCGCAGAGCATACTCATCTCGCTCCAACAGGGTCAGGTTGACGCTTTGGGCATAATCCCGCAGGCAGTTGCGGCGGGAACGGTATTCCATGAAGGGATGAATATTGGGATTGTACCAAAAGCCCGTCAGTTCATAGCCATCGGTACGCAAAACCTCAATGCACTGATTGGCGCAGGGCGCACAGCAGATATGCAGTAATGTATTCATAAAAGATGCTCCTTTTTGTTTTTGTATCGTAGGGAACGGCCTGTGTGCCGTTCCCTTTTGGTTTGTGCTTCATTGGGGCACGCAGGCCGTCCCCTACGGCAGAATCTGTAGGGGCGAACTGTGTTCGCCCGTGTGCAGGAACCACCGAATTGGTACGGTGTGATATGCAGGTGCATTGGTGATAGTCGGTGCCTGCAAAAAAGAATAAAGAATAAAGAATAAAGAATAGAGAATAAAGAATAAAGAAAGGGACGATTACGGCACAATTATAGCATAGCTATAGGGAGATGTCAAAATATGCGGGGAAAATTTGTGCAGTTTTCTACTGGAATTTCTTGTGAAGCTGTGATAAAATAAATCAAATACACGAAAGGGAGGGATCCTCTATGGCAGTTGCCAACGAAACCTACGCCGCCCGAATCCAGCGAAAGCTGATGAAAAAGCAGCACCTTGTGGAAGTCGCCACTGGGCGCAAGCGGGCTGATTTGGTTCTGAAAAACGCTACCTATGTCAATGTCTTTTCCAACGAGCTGTGTCACGGAGATATTGCCGTGGCCAAGGGACAGATCGTGGGCATGGGCGAATATGAGGGAGAAACGGAAATCGATGTAACGGGTAAGATCGTCTGCCCCGGCTTTATCGATGCCCACATTCACTTAGAATCCTCTTTGGCCGCTCCTGCCGAGTTTGCAAAGGCGGTCATTCCTCACGGTACGACTACCGTCATTACCGACCCCCACGAAATCACCAATGTTATGGGCACCGACGGCATCGACTATATGCTGCAAGCCACCGAGGGTCTGCCCATTGATGTGCGCTTTATGCTGCCCAGCTGCGTGCCCGCCACGCCCCTGGATGAATCCGGTGCCAATTTGGACTATCGTGCCATTGACTCCTTCTATGAGCATGGCCGTGTGCAGGGCTTGGCAGAAATGATGAATTTCGTCGGCGTCACCGGCGGCGATAAGGAAGTCATTGCCAAAATCGTTGCGGCACAGGCCCATCACAAGAAGATCGATGGCCACGCCCCCGGTCTGACGGGCAAGGATTTGGCGGCTTACATTGCAGCGGGTGTCTACTCCGACCACGAATGCTCTGACATGGACGATGCCATGAACAAGCTGCGCAACGGCCAGTTCATCATGGTGCGTGACGGCACAGCCGCCCGCAATCTGGAAGCACTGGTAGACCTGCTGAAGCAGCCCTACTATGACCGCTGCATGTTCTGCACCGACGACAAGCACCCCTCCGACCTTTTGGAGAAGGGACACATCGACTACATCATCAAGAAGGCCATCGGCTTGGGCGTTGACCCCATCGTTGCCGTCAAGACCGCTTGCCACAACCCCGCCCGCTATTTCGCCCTGAATAACCGTGGTGCCATCGCCCCCGGCTATTTGGCAGACTTCGCCGTTGTGGATAATTTCGAGAATTTCAATGTGGAATTGGTCTTCAAGAAGGGTGTTCTCACCTGCAAGAACGGTGAGGTGCAGCCCTTTGCCGCCCCCGAAATCGACGAATATCTCCGCGAGCGTGCCCACAACACCTTCCATGTGGCTCGCCTGAGTGCCGAGGACTTTAGGGATGTCCGTCCCAGAGGCGTTATCGGCTTGGTTCCCGGGGAGATCGTTTCCACGGATAACGGCTACTCCACCAAGGTGGATTTGGAGCAGGATATCCTGAAAATCGCCGTCATTGAGCGGCATAAAAACACCCATCACATCGGCTTGGGCTACCTGCAGGGCTACGGTCTGCGCTCCGGCGCGGTGGCAACCTCCATTTCCCACGACTCCCACAATATTATTGTAGTGGGAACGAATGAGGAGGATATGGCCTTCGCCGCCAACCGCATTGTGGAAAACTGCGGCGGTATCACCGTGGTGGAAAATGGCCGTGTGCTGGGCGAGGTCGTTCTGGAAATCGCCGGCCTGATGAGTGAGGAAAATTTGGTTTCCATCAATAATAAGCTGGAAATCGCCAAGGAACAGGCCTTCCGTCTGGGCGTGTCCCGTGGCATCGACCCCTTTATGACCCTCTCCTTCATGTCCCTGCCGGTCATTCCCACCCTGCGCCTGACCACCCGCGGCGTTATCGATGTCATCAAACAGCAATACATCTAAGGAAACTCTGAATAAATAGCCATCGGCACGCAGCGGATCTTTTGTCCCAA
>JAZOAV010000032.1:0-31748 GCA_045595645.1 Faecousia sp. | reverse complement strand
ATCCGACTTGCAGGGTCTTCCCGTGGACGGACGAAACTTTCGCTGGAGAAGACGATCTCTATATCTATGAAGCGCACGTCGGTATGGCGCAGGAGGAAGGCCGCGTCGGAACGTATCTGGAATTCGCGGAAAACGTCCTGCCGCGCATCAGAGAAGCCGGCTACAACACCGTTCAGCTGATGGCGGTAATGGAGCATCCCTATTACGGCTCGTTCGGCTATCAGGTATCGAATTTCTATGCCGCGTCGAGCTGGTTCGGCAAGCCGGACGACCTCAAAACGCTCGTCAACCGCGCCCATGAACTGGGCATCCGCGTTCTTCTTGACGTGGTGCATTCCCATGCGGTCAAAAATACCGCCGAAGGGATCAATATGTTCGACGGGACGGTCTGGCAGTTCTTCCACGACGGCATGAAAGGCGAGCATCCCGCGTGGGGAACCAAATGCTTCGACTACGGAAACGACGGCGTTCTGCATTTCCTGCTGTCCAATCTGAAATTCTGGATGGAGGAATACCATTTCGACGGTTTCCGCTTCGACGGCGTGACTTCCATGATTTATCACAACCACGGACTCGGCGTGGATTTCGACAGCGACGACAAATACTTCTCGGACAATACCCATCTGGAGGCGATCACCTATCTCCAGCTTGCCAACGAGCTGATTCGTGAGGTCAAGCCCGAAGCCATCACCATTGCCGAGGATATGTCAGGTATGCCCGGAATGGCACTGCCCATAGAGGACGGCGGCATTGGCTTTGACTACCGCTTGGGCATGGGTCTGCCGGATATGTGGGTCAAGGCTGTGCAAACACCGGATGTGACTTGGGATATTCCCAAGATGTGGGGCGATATGTGCCTGCGCCGCCCGGGGGAAAATACCATCGCCTATGTGGAGTCCCACGACCAGGCATTGGTGGGCGACAAGACCATGATGTTCCGTCTGGCGGATGCCGCTATGTACACCGATATGCAAAAGGATTGCCACAATGCCGTGATTGATCGCGCCATTGCTCTGCACAAGATGATTCGCCTGTTTACCTTGGCGGGCGGCGGCGAGGGCTATCTCAATTTCATGGGCAACGAGTTCGGACACCCCGAATGGATCGACTTCCCCAGAGAGGGGAACGGTTGGAGCTTCCACTATTGCCGCCGTCAGTGGAGTCTGGAGGAAAATGCTCTGCTGAAATATCAGTGGTTGAGCGATTTTGATCGGGATATGATCGCCGTCACCAAGGAGCATGGCATGTTCAACCAGCGCATGGCAGATCTTCTGCTGATGAAAGCACCGGAGCAGACCTGCGCCTTCTATCGCGGTACACTGCTGTTCGTCTTTAACTTCCATGCCCATCAAAGCCTGAATCATGTGCTGATTCCTGTCCACAATCCCGGTGAGTACACTGTGGTGCTGTCCTCTGACGACCCCAAATACGGCGGCTTCCACAATGTAAAAGCCCAGACCTATTCCTCTAAAATGTTCGACGGGAAGCACTATGTAGAGCTGTATATCCCCGCCCGAACCTGCTTCGTACTGAAAGAAAAAGTGATTATACCCTAAATTTCGCCATAAAATCCGATGGGACGCCTCTCCTGAGGCGTCCCAAATCTTTATTCTATTTGATTGCGTTTTCCCGAATGTCACCCACCATATAGAGGCTGCCGAAGGCAACCACGGCTTCGTTTTCGCCTGCCTGGGCGATGGCAGTACGCACGCCCTCGGCGACGCTTTCACAGGCCACGACAGGCTTGCCGAACACGGACAGGGCCTCTGCCAGCTTTTCGGCGGGCAGTGCGCGGGGATTATCAGGGGTAACGGTGACGAATTTTGTAATATAAGGTGCCACAAGGCGGTACATATCCAAGTAATCCTTGTCAGCCATGACACCTGTCAGTGCGATAATGGAACGGTTGGGCAGATAGCTTTGCAGATTTTCCGCCAAAGCCTGCATACACTGAGGATTATGGCCGCCGTCTACGAAGAAAATCGGCTCTTTCCGCAGAAGCTCGAAGCGGCCGGGCCAGCGCACGCGGCGCAGACCTTCCCTAAGCTGTTCTTCGGAAATGTTCCAGCCCTTTTGGGTCAGGACATCCACCGTTTCCAGCACCACGGCGCAGTTTTTCCGCTGATGCTCTCCCAACAGGGGCAGTTCGATGTTTTTGCGTGCACCGCAATCGAAAATCTGTCCCGCAAAGCTGCTTTCGTGCAAGCACAGAGAGGCAAAATCCGCAGGGTGCAGACGGCTTCCCACCTGCGCACAGCGGGCGGCAAAGACCGCTTCTACGCTTTCGGTACTGCGGTACAGCACCGTATCTCCACCCTTGATGATGCCCGCCTTGGCGGCGGCCACCTTTTCCACCGTATCGCCCAAGACCTCGGTATGGTCTAAGCCGATGTTGGTAATGACGGAAACCTCGGGGCAATCGATGACATTGGTGGAGTCCAGCTCGCCGCCCATGCCCACCTCCAAAACTACGATATCGCAATTTCTGCGGGCAAAGAAGACGAAGGCGATGGCTGTCACCAGCTCAAATTCCGTGGGATGCTCCGTCATGGCCTCGGCGTGGGGGCGGACATATTCGGTGATTTCCGCAAGCTCCTCATCGGGAATCATTTCCCCGTCCACCTGCATCCGCTCGTTAAAGCAGAGAATGTAGGGGGAGGTATACAGGCCCGTGCGGTAGCCCGCCGTGCGGAGAATGGATGCCAGCATGGAGGCGGTAGAGCCCTTGCCGTTGGTGCCGGCAATGTGGATGAATTTCAGACCCTTTTCGGGGTTGCCCAGACGAGCCAAAAGCTCCTGCGTCCGTCCCAGCCCCGGGATGGAGCCCTTCCAGCAGACGGAGTGAATATAAGTCAATGCTTCTTGAACAGTCATAGCGTGTTCCTTTCGTTAACGAAGTCCTGCTTTGGTAAATACGGGGCTTTTTGCCAGCAGATAGACCACCAGCACATCCAGTACATAGGTGACGGCAAACTGGATACTGCGCTCGGTGAGCTTGATATAGAAATAGGCTTCTCTTGCTTCCGGGGTTTTGCCGCCGTAGGTAATCGCCAACGCGCCGCTTTGAATAAAAATGGAGCCAATGACAATGGCGGGCAAAAATGCCAGGGCAATGCGCCAAACGGCGGTTTTTTTCAGCAGGGGGCGGAACAGGCCACCGCAGAGGCCGTAGAGAATGGGGGGAATACAGAAAATGGGGTTATAGCCATAGGGAGAGAACAGACAACCGATGAAGTCTGCCGCAAAGCCCACAAGGGCTCCGTGCAGAGGGCCGAAGAGCATACCCGCCAAAAACATGGGCACGGCTTCAATGGAGAAGCGGGTGCTTTCGTTGGGCATGGGGATAATCAGTCGGGCCAAAATGATGGACATAGCGGTGAGTAATGCGCAGATTGTGAGCTGTTTCGTGACATTTTTCCGTTGTTTGGACATAAAAAAATCCTCCTTTGAGTTTGGAGGAGGTTTCATATTTCGATGCTATGCCCATAGAGGGGCACCTGCTCAGGCGGTGGCGGAACAGTATCGCGGGTGGCAACGCCACCCTTCGCCCGACGGCAACCTCCCATCCGTCGATACTTAACGCACTGCTCCTACTCCCTGCAGCATCGATTGTCGCTATCATTGTAACGCATATTTTGGAAAAATCAAGTGTTTTTTTCGCTAATTCTGCACAATTCCGCAATTTCCTCAAATCGGGCGCAAATCGTATCGTAATTTGCCGCCCGATGGGGGAACAGACAGGCAGAGCAGTCCTTGTAGCCCTGCTCCGTGTAGGTGAAATTGCCGCCGCACTTGTCGCCTAAGGCGTAGAGGGGGCAGTAGCAGAACAGACAGTTAAAGTCCTCCCCGTTGGTCTTGTGACAGGGGAAATATTCGCAGTCCCGATTCTGAAAATACTTGTAGCTCATGCCTTTTCTCCTATTCTCTCGCCCATGCGCACGACGGTTTCGATCCCCCGCGCGGAATGTTCCAAAATGTCCTTGTCGATTTGAATACCCTTGCACAGCAGGATCACCGTGGAGCCGCCGTACTCAAAATAGCCCTTTTCCTGCAATTTGTGGAAGCGGCGCAGTCCGTGGTTGCGGATTTTGCCCACTAACATGGCACCGACTTCCATTTCCACCATGTCCCCGAAGTGCTCCGTGTGCAAGAGGGTATAGTGACGGGTGTTGCGGCGGTAGACCTTCATGCTCCCGGCGATGGGGTTGACCGTGTGGAGAACGCCGGAAATCTCCACCGTTTCTTCCGCAGTGCCGCTGTCAGGGAAGGCATAGCGGTGATAATCCTCGGGAGACAGGCGAAAAATCAGGCACAGGTCAAATTTGTTTGCCAAATCCGCGTTTTCCAACAGTTCTTCGGCAGTGTAGGACACGCCCTTGACAGGGTAGGTCTGCCCCTTGGTCATGGGCAACGCCAGCAGCTTGGAGTCGGCAATGGCGGGTAACTCGTTTTCCTTGCAGAGGTTATCGACTTTTACCCGCTGACGGGTGAAAAAGGCATTGAAATTGGGGAAATCCTGTTGGGTGCAGTCCTCTGCGGAAATGTGATACTGTGCCATGAATTTTGCCACTTTTTTGCGGGAAAAACGGCTCTTTTGCCACGCGGCGTAGAGATTCGACACCCATTTGCGGCACAAAATCCCCTTGGCAAGACAACGCCCGAAGGCAGTGCCGTAGACAAAGCCAATGGCCCCTGCCCCAACCTCGGGAATGTGGATCAATTCCTTCCGATTCCAAACCTGCATGGTGTTCTCTCCTCTGTTGTAATTGTTTTGGTGCCTGCACGGGTCGATGTGGGCATCGACCCCTACGGTGTATAACGATGGTGCGTACAGGCACCATCCAATCGTAAATGAATTGACACTTCGTGTCATGAATGGATGCCGGCGCATCATGATTTCTCGCTTCGCTCCATGAATTGAATTGCCATCGTTCCTTTATGCCCCGCAGGGCAATTCATGCCGTTAGGCAATTCATGGCGTAGCCAATTCGTGCCGACAGGCAATTCATTGAGGGCTTCGCCCTCATGCCTTATTCCTCCGGCAGACCGAAGCGTTGGGAGAAATTTTTCTTTTTGGCGCGGATACGCACGGTAAAGGCGGTGATCCAGCAATTTTCGCTTCCGTCTAAACACAGGGCCAGACCCACGGTGAACACCGGCGGCAGAATCTCCGATTGAATGGCGGCGGCGGCAAAGGCGGCGGCGGCGCACAGCAGCAGGGAGGTTCCCAGCATCACGCCCCAGCTCTTCATGCCGAATTTGCGGGCATCGAAGGACATTTGCAGCTTCAACAGACCGTCAAAGAGGACATACATCACCAAGAGCATGTGCAGTACCGCATAATTCTGCTCCGGTGACAGCACCAAAAGTAAGGTGAGCAGCTCGCAAAACACACCGAAGGCCAAGTCAAATTGGAATGCCAAGCGGTACAGGTCATTGGAAAAATAGCCGAAAATGCGTGCCACACCCGTCAAGCCAAAGAGAATGCCCAGCATAATGCGCTGCGCCAGCACGCTCTCCATGCTGCCCAAGGCCATGAGCAAAACACCTGCCACACACATCAGGGCGGCGGCCACTAAATTGATAATTTTTGCGCTGCGTACCACAGCGTTACTTCCTGTCATAGAACTTCCTCCTTGTTGCGGGGATTGGCGGCGCAATACCGCAAGGCACTTCCAATACTGCCCTCGAAGCTGCACAGCACCCGTCTCAACAGCACCCGTAGCTGTGGGGCATCGGGCCCTGTGAGCCACTGCTCCAAAAGACCGTAGAGGGCATGGGTAATCGTGTCGCAAATCAGCCGCCGATCCTCGGCGCTCAGGCGTCGGGAATCGATATGCTCGGTGATGTAGCGGTCAATCAGCAGGCTGAGAATCTGATTGAGATAGCGGCGCATGGTGTCGCTTTTCTTGGAATAGAGGATATGCCGCCCTGTCTGAGGACTGTCGAAAATGCTGCAAACCAGTGTGAGCATCACCTCATGCCAAGGTGTTTGGGGTGGCAGGCTTCTGTAGACAGCTTGCGTATGCATATCCAAATAGTCGTCAAAGAGGTCATAGATGTCCTCGTAATAATTATAAAAGGTGTTGCGGGTCAGGCCGCAGTCCTCCACGATGTCCCGCACGGTAATTTTGTCGAGAGACTTGGCAAACAACAGCCGACGGAAGGCGGCCTGAATCTGTTCTTTGCTTGTCGTTTTCAAGGCTTCGCCTCCTTTGCATTTTGTATAGTGTACCATAAAACGCTTCTTTTTGCAAGACTTGCACGCTTTAGGGCAAATCTTTTTACAATCGAAGGAAGCTATGAGGGGGTGAAGGAATGAAAAGCGAAATCATCGTCGCTCTGCTCTCTCTGGCGGGAACGCTGACAGGCAGTTTAGGCGGTATTCTTGCCGCTTCCAAGCTGACCAACTACCGTCTGTCCCAACTGGAGGCGAAGGTGGACAAGCACAATCGCTTCGGGGAACGGATTCCTGTGCTGGAGGAAAAGCTCAAGGTCGTCAACCACCGTTTGGACGACTTGGAGGAGGTGACACGCCTGTGTGGGAACGGCTGAGCAAGCTCTTATCCATCAAATCTCTTGTGACCTTGGGTACGACAGCCATTTTTGGACTTCTCGCCCTTAGGGGACGGATCGCGGCGCAGGAGGTTTTGACCATTTACACCGTGATTATCGGCTTCTACTTCGGAACACAATCGGAAAAGGGGGATAAATGATGAAAATTTGTATCGATGCGGGCCACGGCGAGGGCTACAACCAAAGCCCCGCACTGCCCGCCTATCGGGAGGGAACACGGATGTTCGCCCTGCAACGCTATTTGGCGCAGGAGCTGAGGCGTTACGGCTTTCAGGTGCTTTGCACCCGAACTCGCCTGCAAGACGATCCCACGCTTTTGGAACGGGGTCGCATGTCCGAGGGCTGTGACCTGTTACTCAGCCTCCACAGCAACGCCGTGGGGCCTGAAAAAAACGACATCGTGGACTATGTGCGGGTCTACTACCCCGTCAGCGGGATTCGGGCAGATTTGGCACGGGAAATGGCGGATCTGATTGCCGCCGTCATGGGAACCCATCAAGCACCCCAGCATTTGCAACGCTGGAATTCCTCCCATACCGCCGATTATTACGGCATCATCCGCCACGCCGTCGCCGTGGGCACACCCGCTTTGCTTTTGGAACACAGCTTTCACACCAACAGCCGCAGTACCGCATGGCTTTTGGAGGATGAAAATCTCCACCGTTTGGCGGCAGCAGAGGCGGCACTGCTGGCAGAATACTATGGAATGGAGGAAAAAACCCTGCGTTATGAGCTGTTAAAGGACATACAGGACAAAATCTACCGTCCCGTCGTGGAAAAACTACTGCGTTTGGACTTGTTGCGAGGCAAGGGCGGCTGCGGTGAGGAAACCATTATCGACTTGAGCGAGGATGCCCTGCGCCTGCTTGTCATCTTAGACCGTGCGGGGCTGTTCCCCGATTTGTAAACCCTTGCATATTCTCTTTTAAGAGGCTGTAGAATGAACTATATATACACGGCGGGAGTAAACCCCCGCCCTACAAACATGTCAAGTAAGACACCGTAGGGCGGGGGCTTGCTCCCGCCGTCTCTTTGGATGTATATACAATTTATTTTACAGCCCCTCTGTTTCTGCGAACAAAATCGAAAGGATTCATCTTGACATCTATGCTAAATTGTGGTAAAATACGCTCCTATTCTAATATAGGAGAAAGAAGGAATTTGAATGTATAAGAAATGGATCGCATGGCTTCTGTGTCTTTCCTTGGCACTGTCCCTCTGCGCCTGCGGCGGCGACACGGAATCCACAGAGCCTACCACCACTACGGATGCCGCCACTGAATCTACGGCACCTTCGGAGCATGATGCCCTTGCCCTGTTCAACAGTGCCAAGGAAGCCCTGCTCTCCGCAGATCAGCTCAGCCTCTCCATCGAGGCCACGGACAGCCGCACCGTTGGCGGCGAAAGCTACAGTGCAACAGAGTATATTACCGCAGCGTATGCAGGCTTGCAGGGCGAGCTTGTTGCGGATATCACCTGTGACCTGCTGCTCGAGGACGAAAGCAACGAGAAGGATTACTTCTATACGGAGCAATATGCAGGCGGCACGGTCTATGCCGACTTTGAAGATGCTTTGTATCGGGAAGAAATCAGCGCAGAGGACTATCTGGCTCGTCAGATCCCCCTGTGTCTCTTTGATGCAGCCAACTTTGGCGTTGCCACTTCCGATGACGGCAAGACCCTGCGCTTCTCTGAGCCTGTGGCATTGGAAAGCTGGATCGCTCCCGACTACGCAGAGCTTGTGGCAGCGACCGCCACGGCAAAGCTGGAAAACGATGCCTTCGCAGAGCTGAGCTACATCGCTACCTTCCGTCAGGGAGCCGCCGATGTGACCGTCAGCTACAAGGTCGAAGTAGGTACCGCAGCAGAGGTTACTGCCGAAGCTCCCACAGATGCGGACAGCTACATCCTCATAGACAATGTAGAGGTTCCCCGCCTTGTGGAGCAGGCCATGTTCAATCTTCTCGCCACTTCCTCCAAGAGCGCACAGATCATGCAGGTCATCGCCAGCCAAGCGGCAGGCTATGGCGCACAGATGACCAACACCATCACGGAATACGGCGCAGATCAGGACTATAAGGCAAAGATTAAGACCGACATCACCGAAGCCTCCCAGAACGGTCAGCAGAGCATGACCACCGAGGAAGTTTTCTCCGACGGCAAATACAGCTACAGCGTAAACGGAGAATTGTCGGACGAGGGCGAGCTGGATGCACAGACCTTTAGCAATGCCGTTTACGGAATCATCGAGGAATACTTGATTTACGGCGATTGGATCACCGAAGCCGCCCTTCAAGATGTGGGAGACGGTTATTTGGTAGAGTTCTCCTCCGAGGATCAGGATTGCATGGACTTCTATAAGGAAAGCACCATGGCTGAGATTTTCCAGGCAAATACCGCACTGGACGACATGGCTTCTGCCTATGAACATAAGGTTCTCAGCGGCTACATCGGCATCGACAAGGATACCCTTATGCTCACCTCCTACAGCGTAGACTTCCAGGGAACGCACACCATTGAAGGCGCACCCTATCTGCTGAGCCAGCAGATTTACTGCGACTACGCCGCTCCCAGCACCGAGACCTACAAGGAAATCACGGGCGAAGCCCTGCCCGAAACCGAGCCCTCCGAGAAGGCAAGCCCCGTATTCTACCATGTCACCGGCGAAAACGGCGAAGAAATGTGGCTCCTTGGCACCATTCATCTGGGCGACGAGAGAACCGGCTTCCTGCCCGAGGAAATTTATGCTGCCTTTGATGCCTCCGATGCTCTGGCTGTGGAATTTGACATCAATGCAGCAACCCGCGCCATGGAAGAGGACGAGGACTTCGCGCAGAAGATCAGTTCCATGATGGTCTACACCGACGGAAGCACCGCGGGAGATTACCTGTACACAGATACCTATGAGGAAGCCATTCGCTGGCTGCAATACAACGGCGAATATGTCCCCGGCATCGAAATGATGAAGGTCTCCACTTGGCAGAACATCCTTGCCAACGCAATGCTCGAGGGTCACAGAAGCCTGACCGCCTCCAAGGGTGTGGATCAGCGGCTTTTGGATCGTGCGGAAGCAGCAGGCAAGGAAATTCTGAATGTGGAGAGCATGGAATCTCAGATGGAAATGCTCACCGGCTTCTCCAACGAGCTGCAAGAATACCTCCTGAAGGATACCCTTGCCACCACCCGCCACGAAGCTGTGGGCGAAGCGGAGACCCTGTATGATTTGTGGTGCGCTGGCGACGAAGCCGCCCTCCGCGAATACCTGAAAGAAGCGTTTGACGCGGAAAACACATTGGCACAGGAGTATCAGCAAGCCCTGTCTACCAACCGCGATAAGGGCATGGTGGAAACCGCAAAGAACTACCTGACCGGCGGCAAGACCGTGTTCTACGCCGTGGGTCTTGCCCACCTGCTGGCAGAAAACGGCTTAGTCGATAGCCTCCGCGCTGCCGGCTATACCGTCGAGCTTGTCAGCTACGCCGGCTGATCCATATAATTCAAAGCCCTGTACGAGCCTTCGTACAGGGCTTTCAGTGTGTCAAAAAAGCCCGAAACGAGCTTTGTACCAAAGCCTCCCTTGTGTAAAGGGCACCCCAGGGTGGCCTCTCTTGCCCTTGCGGGCAATTCACCTTCAGGTGGCTCGCCGCAAGGCGAGACGGAGGGATTGCCTGAAAGGTTTCGTTTTTGCTTGTTTTTTGGGAGAAAAACACATAAATGCAGTTGGGTAATTTGACAACAACCAGTCCACGATATCTACGAGTCTCTTTTCTGTACCATTCTTGTGGTGTTGTCGGCTTTGTCAGCGTTGCTCCAAGGCAAGGAACAGCGCAACGTAGCAGGCAAAATCCCCCTTCGTTTTGCGGTCCGGCATGAGCTCTTCTATGGCATCCAAACCGAAATTTCTGCATGTGGAGGTCAGCGATGCTATGAACCCACTGTGCTTGATGCTTCGGCTACGGTCATCCTCTCTGCGCGAGGCCATGTCCATGAACGACCATGCAAGCCGGGTTTTTGCATACTTCGCCGCCGAGTCTAAGAAGTCCTGATACAGCTCCTTCAAATCCTCATCGGCACAGCCCGCTGCCTTCTCCTTGAGCTCTTCGTAAATCTTCTTTGCGATTTCATACTGCAATATCTGCATTTGCATCAACCTCACTTTCGGAACGATTATAGCACATCAGCAGGACAAAAAGCATGTCCTGCTGATATTTTTTCTTTTGAAGCACTTAACAACACCTGCGCAAGCGTTCTGTCCGGGAGGGCAAAGGCAAACATGCCTCACGAGCAGTGGCATATTTTTACGAACGAAGACGTAACCTCCGCAGATGCTACCGAAAAAACACACAAGATGCCCTGCGCAAAGCAGAGTATCTTGTGCGTTTGTTTTGTTGGATAGAGCACGATCCTTGTAATAGGTTAAGGTAGTTTTGAATAAAGGAGGTCCATACCTAATGGATAAAGTATCAATCCCTGTAATAGGTTAAGGTAGTTTGGCCATAGAGGTTATGCCGCCTGAGCAAGAGGTAGTGTATCAATCCCTGTAATAGGTTAAGGTAGGCTACGATGTTCATCAGGTAAGGGTTCTCACAGTGTATCAATCCCTGTAATAGGTTAAGGTAGAGTTTATAGGGACTAAAAAACTAAAACACTTCCCTATCCCGTATCAATCCCTGTAATAGGTTAAGGTAGAAAATTTACTTCGGTACGGGGTGGCTGGTAAAAGATATCTAGTATCAATCCCTGTAATAGGTTAAGGTAGATTCTTACCTTGGGAAAAAAGTCAGGGTTGTGTATCAATCCCTGTAATAGGTTAAGGTAGATGAATCATAAGGAGGTATATTATGTTCAACGATATGTTCAGAAAATGTATCAATCCCTGTAATAGGTTAAGTTAGACAACGGAAGAAATCGTGCCACCCAGCGGGGTTAGTATCAATCCCTGTAATAGGTTAAGGTAGAAAACAGAGATGAGTACAAAAGAATGTGCCAAGAATATCGTATCAATCCCTGTAATAGGTTAAGGTAGTAAAGATCCTCGCCCTCTTGGGCCTCGTCCTGGGGTATCAATCCCTGTAATAGGTTAAGGTAGGTGTATGAACAGGAAAACAAATTTACTGTTAAGTATCAATCCCTGTAATAGGTTAAGGTAGAACAACAATTTGTGTTCGCTCGTATTATAACGCCAAAATCTTGGGCTGTCAAGTCCTGTTTGTCACGCAACGTTACAAAAAATATACGGCAACCGGAAGTTGATTTTGGCCATTCTCGGCCGTATCTCTTGAAAAAGCCTTGTCAAATACGAGGTTGCCGTATATTTTGTGTTTTCTACAAAAAGGCAGAAGCAGGTTTTCTCTGACAACCGATACAATCCTTGACAATCATGCCGGGATATGTACTTTTATAGAGCACAACAGCATCATGTTCGGGATCAATGCAAGATAAAAGCTCCTTTTTTAGCTGCTTTACCTGTGCTTCGGTCAAATAGCCCTCAAAAACGGACTTTTGTATCGAATAGCAAAAGCCGGGCAAAGTCAGAATGTGGTTGCCGTATATATTTTGACATGTTGCGTGATAAACAGGACTTGACAGCCCAAGATCTTGCTGTTATAATACGAGCGAACACAAATTGTTGTTCTACCTTAACCTATTACAGGGATTGATACGAGGAATGTCACTTAAAACACCAGTATACTCCCAAGCTACCTTAACCTATTACAGGGATTGATACCCTAGCCCGTAGCAAAAATAAAGTACCCTAAAAACTACTACCTTAACCTATTACAGGGATTGATACAAAGCATCGATCGCTGTCCAGTTGCACAAGGATTTCCACAGCTGTACGCTACCTTAACCTATTACAGGGATTGATACTATGCCGGCGGCGAGGAACTCCTCCGAGGGAACCTACCTTAACCTATTACAGGGATTGATACTATTTTTTATAGCTTGATTTACTGTCTTCGTGGTCTCTACCTTAACCTATTACAGGGATTGATACCTTGCCCTTGTTTTTGAGACTTAGACTTTTCCAAAACAACTACCTTAACCTATTACAGGGATTGATACTTAATCTCGGCTTTAGGGATACCATCATGCGTCTACCTTAACCTATTACAGGGATTGATACTAAGTTTTCTCGAGATGGGCTATCAGCTTTAGCATTACGATCTACCTTAACCTATTACAGGGATTGATACTTAGTCATTGACCACCAAAGAGCCGTGTGTTACGCTACCTTAACCTATTACAGGGATTGATACACATATAGCCATTGAGAACTCTGAGACATTCACCGTCTACCTTAACCTATTACAGGGATTGATACTTTTATTCTCAAATGAATCATGGCTTGCCCGATTACCTACCTTAACCTATTACAGGGATTGATACGTTGGTGTAAGCAGGCTCAGTGGTGCTGGAACAAGCTACCTTAACCTATTACAGGGATTGATACTTTCTGCTTCGTGGTCTTTTTTGCCTTTCGGACAGCGGTCTACCTTAACCTATTACAGGGATTGATACACATTATATTTCTTCACAATGCTCCCCTCAGGAATATATAACTACCTTAACCTATTACAGTGATTGTTACAGTGACCAGTGGTCAGTGCTACCCTTAGGAAAGCACACTACCTTAACCTATTACAGGGATTGATACTGGTTTCCACAAACACAACCAGCCAAGCATTTTCTCTACCTTAACCTATTACAGGGATTGATACACCATTCCGGCGTTACCGTAATTGAATTCTATGATCTACCTTAACCTATTACAGGGATTGATACAAGAGAGTGTTTGATTTTTCAAGCTTGGTATTTTACCATAGCCGCTACCTTAACCTATTACAGGGATTGATACAATCCAGAAGACATCGTTTTTTTCATCATCCGCCAAACTACCTTAACCTATTACAGGGATTGATACAGTTTCATTATCGCCATGAAATGCTGTAGTAATACTACCTTAACCTATTACAGGGATTGATACTCTAAACCATCTTTGTTCAGGTCTGCACTCAGGCCTCTCTACCTTAACCTATTACAGGGATTGATACCACCCAAATTAAACTCGATAGATGCCACTTCATCAGCTACCTTAACCTATTACAGGGATTGATACATTAGTGGTTTTATACGCCACCTTAAAAGTCCCCAACTACCTTAACCTATTACAGGGATTGATACCCAATGCGCCTCCGCATCTACATCTTGTGCTAGCTACCTTAACCTATTACAGGGATTGATACACATGGTGGCTATTCCTATTACCACTCCGATAATCTACCTTAACCTATTACAGGGATTGATACCTCCAGATGCCGGAGCCTTGTCCCGATCGAGCACCTTCCTTAACCTATTACAGGAAAAGGTGGCATTCTGCACCAAACGAAAAAAACACCGAGTTATGCAATCAGCTTGCATAGCTCGGTGTGTTTTTATTTGTTTTTGCGGTGGAAGATGTGCTTGCGCCATTTGGCTGCCTTTTTGCCAAACCATTCCTGAATGCCGGGGCGGAAGAAGAGGAGCCAGCACGATAAGGTGAGGCTTAGTGAGAGGGTGAGCCGAAGAACTGTCGGCATAGCATCGCACCAAAGGCCAACAGAGCTCAGCCAACTCACAAGAGGTGCACAATAGGGAGATGCCGCGAACCACTCGCTCAGAATGCTGGTTCCCTCAAAGAGCGCAACGAGCGCAACGGCAAAAAGAATGTTGTTCTGTCGGTTCGCTGTTTCGTTTTCGCTCTGGTCAAAAAGGTTCTTGATCTGTTGCTCAATATCTTTTTGTTCCTTGTTGATGAACAACGTCTCCCGAAGCATATCATACAGTTCGATTCCTTGCTGCTGTGGAGTGATCTCCTGAAGCAGGAGCTGACTTTGGAATCGGGTATAATCCCTTTGAATTTCTGAAATTTTGGATCTTCCCAAAGAGGCATCGCTCAAGCGGCGCTCAAATACCAAAAGAGAGGCGCGCTGTGCAAGAACTAATGTCAGCATTTCCACGTATTCTGTCAGGAATGCATTTACAATGTAATCCGGAGGATCGTCGGAAATTGAAATCATGGAGTATTCCGAGATGCCGCTGACTGTGCCCCATTCCAGCCAACGGGTATAGATGTGCTTCTCCAGCAATTTGTGCAGCAGCGTTCGGCTTTGGCATGTGGGGAAGTCGCAATCTACGAACACCATCCGGTAAAGCAAGGCACCCATATTGGCAGGATGATCGGGGCAGAACCGTAGCGCATCCTTCATGAAGCGATAGTCATCTTCTTGCCATTGCCCCATTTTTTGAACCAGCTTGTCCGAATCATAAAAACACGCGATAAACATTCTGTCATCTACGATTGGCTCGATGTAGAACTCATTTTCTCCAAGGCATCTGTTTGTTGTAACTCTATGGGTACCGGCAGAGAGCAGCTCCAAAATCGGTGCGATTAACTGAGTTCTTTCAGGCACATCTTTGTGAAATGCAAAAATTGGCAGTGATGTGATGGGGTCTTGCCCATGCACAGCCAGTTGAATCTCATTGGCAACACCGTCGCAATAATAGCTCGGTTCTGCGCCCTTGAGGAAGGGTGCATAGATTCTTCTTCCGTATTCGTTGATTCTGCAAATATCATCGGGCTCGCCGTGATTGTAATTCTCCAGCTCAAATTGCAGCATGCCCACATTGGTATTAAAGAGTCGAAGACGAACATCATTTACGACCAAGCGGTATTCAAAGGCCTGCTTATCGTTTGCTTTTCGGATGACATATTCCGCGTTTGCGTTGAATTTGAACTTGTAATTCAAAACCACATTCTCTTGATTTTCATGGGTATATAAGGCGTTCTGCGTTGCAGTGTTAAAATAGTGGAACTGATTATACGCGTTCATGAAATTATTGCTGTGTTCCGAGACGCCATTTTCCAAGATCCACTGTTCCTTGTTCAAATGCTTTGCGAATTCCTCGCGCGTAACGGAAGAATTGTTGTCAAAGAGGAACGGGAAGATAAAGGTGTGGTAGCTGTAGGGGTTTTCCCGTTTTTTCGTGGAAGGGAAGAACATTTTCAGTATTTTCGCTGTTGCCCTCACATCCTCTAAAGCGTCATGTGCGGTATAGCTATCGTGCAGAAGTACTTCTCGATTTATGTTCGGATCGAAGCCCGCCTTCAGCAGAATAGAAGCCAAATCTATAACAGGGTGGGGATACTCCGAGGAGGGACAGCCGGCAACCTCAAGAGAGCGGGAAAAAAGACGGGCTTCTACAGGACAGGGAATATCTGCATAAATTTGTGATTCATTGCGATAGCGATTCCAAAAGTCAAAGAATGCCTTCAGAAGTGCTTCCTCAGAGGAAACAAGTTTTTTTGCACGGTTCAAATGCGGCAGTATGTTTTTCTGCACCCACTCATTGTCACTTCGTGCATTGTCTAACGCAGCGTAAAACTCATCCACACATTTCCACTCGTCATCGTATACCGCTGCAGCTATGCTGAGGAAGCTACCGTCGAGACCATCGGTTTCTGCATCGACAACAAAATATTTGAGGTGATTCATTTTCGATATCCCTTCTGTTTTTTTGGTCCAAAGGCTTGCTGCTTCGCTTCTTTTTGTGCGGCTTTTTCCTGCTTTGTTCGGCAATCGTTGCACATTTCGTAATACTTACCTGTCTTGTTGTTGATTTTGCGCTGATTGATTTTACAAAAAGGGCAAATATCTTGTGGAAGTTCTTCCTCCGGCTCAGGCTTTGGGACATATTCAAAGCGACCATAGCCCGAGTTCGTCTTTGCGCCGACGCCAAAGAAGCACAACAAGGCACGAAACAGATTGATCTTAACTGTTGCTGTAATCTTCTCGCTATAATCCGTGAGAATAAAACGGAAGCAGAAGCGAACGCCGGAACTGATTTTCAACATGGGAAGGGGGATAGGATTCTTTAACGGATCATCCCCGTGGGGAGCAAGGGCATCGGATGCAAGAAGCCGTTTGCCCTTTTCATAGATTGGATAAGCGTCTAAGAAGACATCCTTTCCGGCAATCTTATCCGCCCCAAAGATGGAGTTTACCAGAGCAGAATAGTTGAAAGTTTCGCTTATGCCTAACTGCGCAAGCAAGGAGCAGACCAGCTCCTCGTCTCGGAAGGCTGCGCGAAGCGCACCTTTTACACCCGAGCCGGGAACATAGGGCAGACCGGTAACATAGTGGAGCGTGCATCCCATCTGATATTCTTCGGCTGCGCCAACACTGTGCGGGTAACCGGTGCCGATAAGCAGTCCGGGGTACAGGGTCTGAATATCATCAATGCATTGGTAGCCGTCAACATGTTTCAGGGGATCTTTGGAAGGGATAAAGGGTGCAACAGGTGTGTAGGACAGAATTTGCGCATTTTTCTCGGAAAGCAGTTGGGTGTTTCTTTTGGACTTTGGGTCCTTTAAGTCCAGACCACAGTAGTATTCTTTGTAGAATAAGTAGTGCAGATTTTTGGATTGCACAACCGTTCCCTCCTTTATGTCAGCGTAAAGAAATTCATGGCGAGCTTAACTGCGACAGAGGCATCGATAATCTTTTCCTGAAGCTCAGGATCTTTAGAAGCAAAAACGAGTTCCTTCATATCCTTTGCGTTTTTATCTTTTTCCAGGAGCATTTCTCCCCTTTTTAGGATTTCAAAAATGACTTCAACAAGAACTTCTCGCGGCGTTTTCGCACGCCCTCTGTCGCTAAAGAATGCAACAGCGGAAGAAAGCGTTCCGGTTAAGATCGCGGCTCCGAAGGAAGAAATCTGCCCACGCAGAGCTTTCTCAATGTTGCCGTCCTTAACGATTGTTTCATTTGTTTTTAAGACTTCATGGGCAATAGGTAGCAGCTTCTCAATTCTGTTATTTCGCATTTTTGACCTCCATTTTTCTCAGAAGGCACAAGCCCTTTCCAATGGATGCATCTCCTCCAAACTGTACGATGTGGTTTCCAAGACCCTGCTCAAAGAAATCCAGATTCGCCTGACTGCCCTGCACCGCAAACCAAAAGCTGCTGTGATTGGGGACGTTTTCTTCATACCAAAGATTTTCGCTGATGCCATCGATCAAATAGTTTCTGGCGGAAACCGGGAGTGCAATGCTGCGGAAGCAGCTGTCTGTTAAAATTGCAACACCGGGACGATCTGTTTTGTCGGTAAAAAGCAAATCCAGCAGCTGTCCGGCAAACGTTCCTGTAAGGGCTTCTTCCACAACAATTCCATCCACGCCAATCTGCTTGGTTTGACTTCCCGGCGCAACAAAATAGTTCTTATCTTTAGAGAGCTCAGGAATTGCAAGTGGATATGTGCCTGTGAGGCAGAACGCAAGATCATTATATTCTTTGAGTGCAGTTAGCGTAGTAGCGATGTAATATGCCTCGTTTCCGGAGGACGCACGGACGGCTCGACCTAAGAGCTTTGCTGCCAAAATACGAAGATTGCCGGGAGTTGAATTTTTCGTGACTTTTGGTTTGCCGTCCTCTGCCTCTACCTCGATTCCAGCCGGAGCACCAAACAGAGTTACAGTATTCGGATTCTTTGCTCGCTTAAAGAACTCCAGCAGGGCCCCTTTTACGCCGGAGGCATTCATCATAGGGTACTGCGTTACAGGATCTCTTTCTACAGTTTGGTCAATGATATGGAAATTGTTTTCGCCGCTACCCATATGAAGCTCTGTCAGACAGGTAATTTGGTAGAATGCTGTATTCATTTGTTGCTACCTCCAATTTCAATAAAGTGATTCAGGCCGATAGTCTTGCAGTGCTCGGAAGCCTCCGGGAGCGTCTCGTAGAAAACGGACCCGGCGCAGAACAATCGGTACTGTTTTGCCGAACGAGCAAAGCGTTCGATGTGTTCTGATTTGGAAAGATTTGTGGTGATATAGCGGAAAGGTTTGGTTTGTGCAAGGAAGAATCCGTTTGGAACCTCTTCGAGGTAGGCATCTGAGAGAGCATAGTAGAAGGGGTGGCAGTCGCAGAAGGTAAGTGCCTTCTTGATGTCTTCTTCCAACCTATTTTCTTCCAAAGTTGCTTCCAGCAGAAAGGGAACCTGATTTTGTCCCATAGCAACAAGGATTCCTCGGGAGAGTGTATCCGCTGCTTCGCGGGTTAGTTTCATAGAGGCGTAGAACGCGAAGCGATCTTGGGCTGTTTTCAAAATTAATTTGGATTTTTTAAAGAAGCTCTCGTCCAGCTCCTCATGGGAATCCAATCGATGGGCATTGATTCCTACTTGCAGATGCTCTGCAAAAATGTCCCCCTGCTTAAATATAGATCGGTCATGCAGACTCATCCAAGCGTTTTGGACAAATTTGATGTCACGGTTTTTAGCATAAAGCTGCTCAGTGCAATGATTGCATTGGAGCCCATCGGCTGTTTTAATTTCACAGGGCGAATAAAAGAGCATATTCTCTTTACCAAACGCATGATTGCTTGGCAAAGGAATCAGACGATGGCATGCTTCCTCCGTATAATGGACTAAAAAAAGCGGAGAAATGGAGTCAATCACTCCAAAGCGTTGATCTTTTTCGGCAAGATTGAAACTTTTTGAGCCTACAAGTTTTGCTGCTTTCTCAATTTGTGTCGCATCACCGTATTTTGTGACAAGCGCTCCGTTTGCCGCCAATACCGCATAGCGGAGTGTGCCAAACAACGTAGTTGCAGATGGCGTGATCTCGGATGAAATATAATAACGCTGGGGCGTTTGGCGCTTAGTGCCATAATCAAAATTGTGTTCGCCGCCAAAGAGAAAGGGCTCCAAAGGGCGAAGGGTAATCAAATAGGATCGATATTCGCTCATTTTCCTGCCTCCTCGCTATAGAGCTTTGCAAAACGCAGCATGGCTTCCACGCAGTCACAGAACTCATCACTGATTGCATCTTCACTGCAATCAACCTTGTAGCGTTTGTTCCCAAGAATGGCTTTGCACAATGGTTTTTTGCGCCGCTGTTCACAAATACAGCGTTTGTTCCCAAGAATGGCTTTGCGCAATGGTTTTTTGCGCTGCTGTTCACAAATACGTTGAATCATATTGATATAGGTGCGGTTTGCATTATGGGCACTGCTGTCAAAGAAATTGCGGAACAGATTTTCGGTGTCAATATTTTTTGCGCTACACATACGGAAACCGTAGTTGAAATTATAAAGTGAATAGAGAACAGAATGCAACGAACGGCTCACTTCTGCAGCACTGGTGGGAGCGTTGTCGCTGTTACATGCAAGCTGTTTGCCAAGCTCGTCCCACTGTTGGTTGATGAGTAGCGACAAAATGCTTGCTGCTCCACCTTTCTTATTCGGAATCAGGAGGCCAACGCTCTGGCCACTAGCCTTGCGCACAGAAATTGCAATGGAGCAACGATCTTCCTTGGCTATACCAAAGAGCATGGAGCGAGCTGCGTTGAGTGCTTCGTACAGGGGGAATTTAACAAAATTAACGGAAATCCCGATAGAGACGGACGGAGAATCTATGCTCTTTCTTGCGTTCTCGTCGAGTCCGCGGTATATCTCCACAACGGTTTGATCAAACGCATCTGTTAAGGTTTCACTGAACTGTAGCAAATTTTCTCCATTGCTTCCCCTAAGCGGAAGCAAGCACAAAAGGTCATCGCCGCCTGCATAAATGGTCATTCCGCCAAACTTGGAAACAAGCTCTGTGGCAGCTTTGTTATACCGCAAGCAAGCTTCGGAAAATTTCTGAACATCTGTATCGCAGGGGAGTCGGCGCAGAAGATCTCCAATGTGATCGCCGTCTGCATAAAGAACGGCGAAGTAATTTCTTGCTTTTTCACCTTTTTTTGCGGAGCCGCCGCCTGCAATCGCGTCAATATCACGGAGCATTTTGGTTTCCGGATCCAACAGCTGCTTGATAACATCCTCACGGTCTCTTATTAGGTAGCAATTACGCAGATAGGCGTTTGGGGAGGCCTCTCCTTCCGTATGGCTGTTAAACAGCGTTAACAGCGGATGGTCCGTGCAATCTGCGGGTAAAACGCTGGAGCATTCCAAACTGTTCAGAATGTCGTCTAAATTAAGGATACAGTTCTTTTCGTCTGCGTTAGCAATATGGTCCGGCGCGATGATGTAATTGATCTGGAAGTATTCCGCCAAGAAGCTTCTGAGCCGTTTGCTTTCGCCAAGAAAAACTGTAGACACAGTCTCGACCAGCTTATCTGCGATTTCTTTTTTTGCTTCCGAAATGATCTTGGGAAGTGCCTCCGCCGGATCTGGTTTTACAGAAGTCGAAAGACTGACAAAAATTCGGTCAGGGAAGCTTGTGCCGTCTGTATCGGAGGTTCCGCAAAAAGCGGGACTGAGAAAACAGGCTGCTTCACCCCAGGTATGATAGATACCAACACAGATTCGGTAAGAAAGGTCGGAAAACAGTGCACTTGCGCACCATAGCGCCCCGGGACCGTCTGCCAACGACATAGCATTTCCAATCGGGCCGATGGTAATTGCAATATATGTCTTTTCATTCATATTTGACCTTACCTCCCTTTTTGAGTGGTTTTGCATTAAAATTCGTAATGGCTTTGAAACTTTGACTATTAAAGCCCAAGATGGTTTTCAATGTTTGCTCCTTATAATCCTCGGCAAAGTCAAGCAGGAATTTTTTTAGATTAAATTCAGGGGGGATTTTCAGGAATCTATCCTTGTGTTCTTCATAGTATATGTTCTTTTCGTTATCCTTGAGCTGGGCGTAGCTTTCAGCGGCAGCTTTATTTGCGAAAAGAAATTCTTGCCCCAAGAAATTGTTGGGATATTCTTCGGGCAGGAAATAGATATTGCTTGATGTGATACGAACGGTAACCGGACACCTGAACCGCTCTATACTACCGTCTTTAGAAACCATTTTTACGGTACCTGAAAACACATCATCCCTAAAATCGATTTGCTCTGCGAGGCCCAGTAAGGCGCGTATGAATTGATGTCCATTTTTCGGATCGGGCTTTTCGAGATCGACCTTGGCATTGCGATCTCGCATGCGCGGGATTCTTTCGGCCTTCATAAAACGCTTATCGCTTCCGATGCTCAAGCTCTCCAAGAAATGTCGGATTATAAAGCCCTTCCGATAGTCGTCTACATTAGGAGGATTTATGCCACTCTTCATAAGCTGCAGGATTCCGGAGGCATAGGTGATTGCCTGATTCATATTCCCGTTGCCAATCCGAAGGTCATCTGCATAGATAAACGTTCCGTAATGCTTGCGGAATAGCGCTGCTATATAAACCTCATCGGGATTGCCTGTCACAAAAGAACCGAACCCTTTACTTGTGCGTGTACCAAAGCTGTGAAGGAGGAAGAAATCCTTGATCTTCTCCTGAATAAATTCGCGAAGGGACTCCTCTCTGCAGTAGATCCGCAAGGTCAAGGGCTCCGGAAATAAAAGAAGCTCTTTTGCGTTGTTTTGAATCCACGCGATTTTTTCTTTTATTTCTCCTTTTGGTGGCATATTTGCAAAGAAAGCTTTGGGAATTGACATTTCATTTGAAATATGGGGAAGTTTGGACAAGGCGGTTTCAACATCCGCCTCTTCATCGGTGGTTAAATCAGCCCGTAACAGGCCTTTCAAAAGCCTTTTTCGCTCATTACTGCGCAGGGGTTCTCCGTTTGCCAGGATGGTCAGCTTATACCGCAAGGCGGTCTTTTTCTCATCCTTCTTATCCATGCGCCAATCTTCCGGCACATCTTTCTCACCGTTTTCGCGCTTATATTCGCGACAAAGAAACCGATCCAGCATAGGCTTGACCTGCGTTGCTCGAAGCGTCGCACCGTGTTGATCGGCTTGGAAATGTAACATGGGCGTTACTTGCTTTAGCTCGCATTCAAAGCAGTGCTTGAATGTTAGATTCAGATTTGCTTGCAATGCAAAAACCTCCTTTTATATTTCGATGTTTTTATGTGCCGATGAGCTTACTCTTCAACTTTTGAGAGAATTCCTCAAAGGTCATTTGGTGAACTTGGAATATTGGGATGATATTCATATCTCTGGCGCGCTGTTCAAGGGTTTTGACGGTGTCTTCGATCCAGCCAACATAGCTTGCAACCAAAACCTTTTTTCCGTAGCGTCCCATAAAATGCTTAGAAACGGTATCGAGTTCGTACAGCGCAGTCTTGTCAAATTCACCGTTTTTACAGGAGATGCAGACAGGAAGCATTCCGTATGTCATCATAACATCCACTTCGTTACGCGTTTGCACCCCCGGCTTGTCGGCGTCTATTCCATCCCAGTCCAAGTAAACGCTCACAGCACGATCATCAGCCCATTCGACAGCTAAGTATGTGTAAAGCTCTAAGAGAGTACCTGCTTTCGTAAGAATCATGCGTATGTCTTCGTCACGAAAACAGAAAGATATACCGCCTTGTGGGTAGTCGAGGTTGGTAATAAAGCCTTCGCTAACCAAATCGGCAAGCATGGGCATGTCCGCCTGGTAAAAAATATCCATATCCAACTGCCCTCTTGCCACTATTTGCAGTGCATCGTTTGTTTCGTTTCTTACAGCCAACGCACCAAGTGCCGTGCAGGTGTTGTTCCAACGCGCAGGGAATTCCTTGGCAATGTCCCAAAGCCTGAAAATGTCACGGCAGAGCGCCGGCGTAAGAGTCGGTCGGCAGAAAGCGTTGTCGTGTATGATTGC
This sequence comes from Faecousia sp., assembly GCA_045595645.1. GTDB lineage: Bacteria > Bacillota > Clostridia > Oscillospirales > Oscillospiraceae > JAZOXB01. The sequence goes on along the minus strand of JAZOAV010000032.1, from coordinate 8,545 downwards.
GCCGGAATGTAGCGCAATCACTTCCGAAACCGAGACGGATGCGGGCTGCGATTCAAGCTCACAACCGTATTGCCATAAGATTTTTCCGCTCTTACCATTGCGCTGGTACAGTGGGATGTCGTACATTCCGGAAACGATACCTGCCGCAGCCAAGTGTAGCTCAGTGCCGCCTGTTACATCGAAGATGCTGTCGGGATATTCGGAAATCAGTTTGCGCAGCAGCTCTAATGTGCCGTCAATGTCGCCGCGCGGAAGAGACCGGAATACAATCTTGGTATCCATGCCGCGTTTTCGCAAGAACTGCTCCATCAGTGCACGCTTTCGCTTTTTCATGAGCTTGTCGTCGCCAAGGAAGACACATCGTTTGGGCAAAAGGTACAGTATGTCCCCGATGTTGTCCAAGGGATCTTCATCAAAAAAGCTGATTAATGTCACATTGATTCCTCCTTATCTTTGTATTTGGTAGGGGATGGCGCAATATCGACAAATAACATCAACGAAAGACTCTGATACATTATTATTTTGCCATAGTTTACTAAATTTGTAAATATGAAGTATTGCATTTTTTAGATAAAAAAGTCGGCCGGGAGCGATTTTTTTTGCTGTACGGGAGAAATATGTGTATTTACACAGATCGTGCTGTGTGAGGTTCATCGAGGCACAGAACGGCTGTGGTTGTAAAAAAAAACACACAAGCCGTCCTGTGCAAGTTAGAACTGTTTGTGTGTTTGTCTTCGCGTTGCGGATGGATTTCTGCAATAGGTTAAGGTAGAACAACAATTTGTGTTTAGATAGATGATAACGCCAAGTTTTTGTGCTGTCAAGAGCTTTTTCTTTTTTATATGACAAAATTCATACGCCAACAAAATGTTTCCTTAGCGTATATCGTCTTCTTTTCTGCAAAAGGCAATCATGAAATCTGGGGTTAACGTATATAATTTTGCAAAACAGGCCCAAAATTACATTTTCAGAAATTTACATATTTTCTAACAATTCAATATAACATAACAAAACAGAAGCCAAGCAAAAGCCACTGAAATCAATCCCATTGCCTTGCTGTTTTGCAAAAGCTCGTCCGAACATTTTGCAACAATTTGCACATAAAACACAGATTTCCGATGATTCTCGCCTGCTTGAAAACAGTTTTTCTTGGCGATACAGAAAATAGGTGATACAATATCTCTGACCGCAAGCTGTTGTTCTACCTTAACCTATTACAGGGATCGCGTTCTATCTTAGAAACAAACGCACAAGATACTCCGCTTTTTGCAGGGTGTCTTGTGCGTTTTTCCGTTTTTTACTTTTTTTCCTGCGAAAGTTGCTTTTGGGTGACTTTTTTTGCAAAAAGGGGACAAAAGAGCGAATCGCATTTTTGAGAAATTTGATTTATACTATCCCCATGAACGGCACAGGGTGTGATTGCTTGTTCACGGGTAGCGAATTCCATGTTGAAAAGGACGCTTGATCCTCAAGCCATTACCGCTTATAACAGAGTTCCTGATCGCCACAGCTCACACCATGTATCGTTCCATACATTATTTTGGAGGAAACTCATATGCTGAAAAGAATCACCTGTCTGCTTTTGGTCGCACTCACCCTGGTCTCCTGCTTCGTTCTCCCCTCTTCTGCTGCTACCTGTAGCTCCGGCAAAAACACCCGTACCATCACAGTCAGCACCTACGCCAACTATTGGATCCCCGGCTCGTCTTCCATCACCCTGAAGCAAACAAAGGGTACCATCGCCTACTCTAAGACAAATATCTGGGGACAGCACGTTGAGACTCGTACCACGAAGGAATACGGATGCTGGGATGTCAGCGTGAGAGCTACCGACGGTAGCCACAGCTATACCAAGCAGTTCAACGGATCTTCTGTCAAACTGACACTCAAGCCCAACAAGACCTACAAAATCACCGTCTCCTACGACTCCACGCAAGAAATCTTCCTCATGATCAAACGCCCCAACAGCCGTTGGAACACCTACCCTTCATGGCGTGTCAGCAGTTCCTGGAAGGTCTCAAGTTACTATTGATTTCTTTACAAGCCCTCCCAACCTCGGGAGGGCTATCCTTCATATCTTGGTCAAAATCCTCTCTTGTAAATTATTTGGCTATATGTTAAAATCAACATAAAGCTTTTATAAATTGAAAGGAGCCCCACTATGTCAGAAAACCTCTACAGAGAAGCAAGAAAAAATGCCGCAAAGAGCAAAGGGTCTTTCAACAATGCTGAAAACGCCCCGGAATTTGTTGGCATCGAGAGAACCAGACTGTTAAAAATAGAAGCCAATGAAGTAGTCGCCCATCCTGACGAAGTCGCTCGCATGGTGGAGGCATACGAGGCTCCCGAGTTGGTAAACTACTACTGCACCCGACAGTGTCCCCTCGGTCAAGGTGGCTCCCTGCTAATCCATGATGACTTGGACCGTATTTTCGTCACCTTGATGTCCGCTCTGCACTCTTTGGAAAAAGCCGAAGATGCCCTATATCACATTCTTGAAGATGGCAAAGTAAGCATAGATGAAGAGCAGGATTTCCGGCAGCTTTTAAAAACGTTGGACAAAATTGCCTACAGTGCCGAATCCCTAAAACTGTGGGCACAGTGCAACGGGCATAAGTAACACGATATGCAGCTTACGATTCAATTTGCAACACAAAGACTTTGCCTGCCGATTGCTTACCGCCATTGCATTCAGGGCCTGATCTATGATGTCCTGCGCACAGACCCCGCTTTTGCAACTTCGCTGCATGATGGTGTAGCAGATGTTGAGGGAAAGCAGTTTAAGTTATTTACTTTCGGTCAGCTTGAGGGAGACTATACTCTTGAAGACAAAATGATCTGTTTTTCTGACGTTGTCCGTCTCGAAATTCGCAGTGTGAACACGCAGCTTATGCTTTTGCTGCTCAATGCATTTTATGTAGGGAGAGAGCTGCTCCTCGGGAAGAATTTGGTTCGCGTTGTGAAATGCAGTCTTGAGAATCGCCAAATTATACAAAGTGAGATTGTTGTTCAAACATGCTCCCCTATCGTTTCCTATCTCACACTGCCCGACGGCCACACGCATTTCGTCTCTCCGGACGATGCGCTGTTTTACCGTCTTCTGTGTGCGAATGCCCGGCGCAAATGGGCAAGTCTGCATAAGGAAGTTTTCCCTGTAACGTTTTCCATTTCCCCTGCAACAAAGTTCTTCAAAAAGCAAGTGACACTGTTCAAGGATACGCGTATCACCGCTTGGAGCGGACGTTTCTGTCTCAAAGGAGCTCCTGAGCTCCTAACGCTCCTTTATGACACAGGACTTGGTGCTAAAAGCTCCCAAGGCTTTGGTATGTTTGAGCCTGTTTAACATAAGCGTCAAATCTAACGGAGGCATTATTGCAACCGCTGTTAGATTTGACGCTTGCTTTATTCTCTATAATATTCCGTTAAGTCAGCGTCTACATAATGTGTACTGAACAACGCGATTGTCCGTGAAAGCCAAGGCTTTCAGGACTGTTTTGCGTTGTTCAAGTGCAAGAGTTTCCTCTATCATAAAGGGTGGTGCAGATATCCGTTCTGTACAGACCTCCAGCACGCAGACCGTGGGAGATTACTTGCGCTATGACGAAGATGCACGCCTTAATTGGTTCCCTAAAAACGCCGTAATGTACGGAAAAAGCGTGTCAGAAGGTGCCGGCCAAGTTAGAGCCATTTCCAGACTTGCCTTAAACGCAACTATTAAGACAGGAAATATCCGTCCCCTAACAGATGCTGTCGATGATCTTTTCCGCAAAGATGGAAAAGCAATGAAGCAAGCGATGCGCATTGTACTCGTTTCCTCCTGCTCCGGCGGTACCGGTTCCGGTATCTTTATGGCATTGGAGATGTTCCTCCGAGATTATGTAAATAGCAAATATCCTAACACCGGCTTAATCATTCGCTCACTCCTACTTCTGCCGGAAACGCTTGACAGTGTAATTGACTCCTCACAGGAACGCCAAAGCCAGCGTCGCAATGCATATGCAAGCATTAAGGAGCTCAATGGGTTTATGATGAAGGGCTCCGGCGTCCTGGACGCGGATCCCTTACTCGCTCGATACAGCGACCTGCATCTCGATATTGCACAGCCGAATTCGAACGAGACAAGGTCTCTCAGTATGCTTCCCTGCGATTTCTGCTTCCTGATGGACGGTCAAAATGCAGAGGACAACACGCTGGTAACCTTAGAACAGTATAAACAGCAGGCCGCCCAAGCTCTCTACGAGCAGAATATCGGCCCTATGCAGAAGAATGCCTTCTCTGTGGAGGACAACATCATTAAGGAAACGGCAAACCGAGATCATCGTGGTCGTAATCGTTTTGGCGGCATCGGTGCAAGTGCAATACGTTATCCCTATGAAGATGTTGCGCAATATATCGCTTACGAATGGGCTGCCAAGAGCATCGGCGGCGAGGCAGAAGCTGCAAAATGGTCCCGCTACGACAAGGCGTTTAAGATTAAGCAGGAGGAAGAACGCAAGAAGAATCTTCCGCTTTGTGAAATGACCACATTGCCCGATTTCTACGTCAGCAAGGTCGATACCGGAACAGATAACTTTACAAAGGATTTACGTGCGCGCTACGACTTGGAGAACGCTGCTAAGCGCATTGAGCGATATATTGCAGCATTGTGCGGAAAAATCACCGATGCTGTGTTTAAGAGCGAGGATGTTGTAAAAGCAAGTCAAGCCGCAAATCATTTAGGCAGCGCAATTGACTATACCCAAGAAAGCAACCGCGGAAAAGCGAAGGAAAACCTTTCCAGACTTCGTTATTTTGAAAGTGTTGTTACGCGGAACGCAGAAAAGGTTGCCAGACGCTCTGTGGAAGCAATTCTCCGCAATGAAAACAAAACAAGCCAACGCACCGAAGATTACATGCTTGAAGAGCTGATGCGCACTTCGGCCGGTACCGTTTTGCATCCGAACGCTATGCGCTATGTTCTCTACAAGCTGCAGCTTAGCCTCTGTGCAGGCATCGGCATCGCCAACGATACTTTGGAGCGTACGCTGAGAAATCTCAAGAAGTATCGTCCGGACGCGGACAGCGAGCAGTTTGATGTTGCATATACGAAAATTCTGACGAGCGCTTCGAAGATATGATCGTTTCCAATGGAACTCCATGCGATGAGTTCTATGAAATCCTCGACTCGCTTTATATCAGTGCAACGATCGTTGAAGATATTCGCAAGGTCGTCGAACAGAAGCACACCCACGACAGCAACAGGCACGCCAACTATGAGCAAACTGCGTTTGCCAAGAGTATCGCAGACTTTACCGTCGATGTTCCCAGAAATGAAGAGCTGGCATCACCGCTGAGTTTGTTTGTCATTCCTGTTCTGTATTACAATAGTTTGCCCAACAACAAACGCTATATGGGCGAGATTTCTACGCTCGTTGCTGCGGTAATCAAGATCTTTGAGGAAGAACTCATGGTCGTCGAAAAGCCCATAGAAGCACGCCTGCGTCTGTGTCAGGTTTTATCTGAGCAGTTTGAGCTCTTTGTGGAGAACTGTTCTAAATTCACAACCTTGAGTATGGGCAATGACCTCTTGGATCACCCTGTGGTCGATATTGTCTACCGCAAAATTAAGAATACGTTTTCCGATTGCGCACCGGATAACTGCAATGAACTCATCGAGGCGATGAGAGCCTTGATCAAAAAGTAAAGGGATTGGTGCTGTAAAAGCAGCATTTAAGATATAGCGAAAGCTTTTGCAGCACCGAGCCGTCTTTTCTACGAATGGAGGTGAACTCGATGTTCACTGTCGTGATTGCGGAACAGGTATTGTTAGATACGCTGGAGGAATACACATTGTTCCTCCAGCCCTTCCACAATACTACAAATGTTGTTTTCTGTCCTTGGGATACAGATCAAAGGAATCTTTCCGAAGCCGTTCACACCTTGCCGAAACTTGTAGCAGGCAGGTCGCAATGGCGCGCCATCGTTGTTTGCAATGAGTGCGGTTTAACGCAGAGAAATCCATTTGACTTAGTACAATACACGCTTCCGAAAAAAACCGAGGACATGACCGACGAAGCGTATATGCTTTTACAACGAGATGCAAAATTCACCGCCTATGAAAAGGCGGCATCTTTACCGTTACCACGGCTTATGACCTATCTTTGCCAAAGTTTTACGGCAGACAGACAGGACATCGTCACAGATTTGCAGGATTCGACGCTCCGAGCGTACTGGGAGGAAAGCAGAAAAAAACACGACCTGCGTACACAAATATTGAGCACAGCAGAGACCGAGTTCGCACTTCCGGAGGAAGTGATCTGTCTTGCCCGCCGCACCTGCAAGGATACGGAGCAAGATTTCCGCGAAGCATGGGAATCTCATCACGACATAGAATACTCGACATTCTACGACAGAAATCTTTACTTCGATAAAATGCGCTATGTTGTTTTTGATTTGCTCCCACGCAACCACGGAGATTATAACTTTAGCTATATTTCTTTTTTGTATTCGCTGTTGCTTTTAGCGAACAATCCTTTGCCCCAAAACGCGTTACGCCCCAACCGCGTATTTCAGTTGATTTGCGAGAATGACGAAAAAGCCCTGTGCTCGCTTTTGCAGAGATATGACGATAAGCTTGCAGCCACTGCGCAAACGCTTGAGTGCCGTATTCGCCAAATGCAAGAGCAGAAAAGCACGGATGCACAAAAAGATGCTATATGCTCCGCATTGTGCCGTGAAGTGCAAATTCCAGTATCCTCTTTTGGAGACGCAGATCTTAACAATATTTATTTTAAGGTGAAGCAGATCGGCTTGGCAAGCGATGTTCCTACTCCTGAATATGGGCGCTGGCACAGTTTTTTTCATAATGCAAAGAGAAGTTTTTTGCGATATTTGAGAACCCCACAGCGGTCGCTGGAAAAGGGAACAAACATTCTTCGTGAGATGAATCAGGTTGATGCACAGCAGGTACACTTGCTCGATCACTTCCAACGAGAAGATATTCTAAACTATGCGCTCTCCGAAGAAGAGAGAATGATGCAAGTCGAAACTGTAGATATCCATAACCCCAAAGGGTATCTGCGAAAGATGCAGGCGGAAGACCAAACAATCCGTGATCGGCTCAAGAAAAGAATGTCCCGCAAAATGATCGCAATCGCAACTACGATCGCGCTTTGCATCTTGATAATTGGCTTCCTTCCATTCCTGTTGACCAATCGACTGAGCGTAGATGGGGGCTTGTCGGCACTTTTTATTACGCTTGTTGCCCTCGGCGTCTTCTTACTCGCAGCCTATGTGTGTTTGTTGATTTTTCGATGGCGGCTCAGAAAACAAGTAAAGCACTATAACAATACGATGTTGGAAATTATCAACGAGGTCGAATCCGCAACCGTGAAATACGGAGAGTATCTCAGCCATGCTTGTAACGTGATGCGAGGGAAGCTGTTTAGGAAGAACCAATCGTCCCCGATGCAAAGCACTGCTGTTGTTCCCGATAATTCTCTGGACTTTGAAGAGGACGGAGCCTCTGCTGCTAACACAAAAAAGCCCTATTCGCTGCGGTACTTCCTTCTCTATGGCGGAAGCGAGGAACCCTCCAATTTGGACATCGCCGGTACGCTGTCGTTCCTTGAAGACTTGGGCTACGGGCAAAATTCTCTGTACCGAGCGAGAACGCAGAAGGATAAGGCGAAGTATTTGCAGCAGGTGTCCGACCCGGCTAAGCCAAACGGACATTATTGCGATTTCTGTGGCTCTGAGCTTATGGGGACAGAATACGAAGTCCTGGCAGATGGCAGAGAAAGATGCTGCCTTTGTGCGAGAACTGCAATCAAAACGCTTGAGGAATTTGAGGAGATCCACAGCTTCGTTATGCGAAATATGGGTGCCTTCTTCGGGATTCATATCAATGTGCCTGTACAGATTCGGATGGTCGATGCGCAGAAAATCCAACAGCGTTTCGGGAAGAAATATGTACCTACCGACCAAATGGACGGGCGCGTCCTTGGCTTTGCCCAAAAGGATCGCAACGGGTACACAATCATGTTAGAAAACGGTGCGCCTCGGCTGCAAGCAATGATGACCTTGGTGCACGAATTGACGCATATTTGGCAGTATACCAATTGGGATGATCATGAAATCGTGTCAACCTACGGAAAGCAGGAGCGAAAGGAGCTCTATGAGGGAATGGCAAAGTGGAGTGAAATTCAATTTGTATATTTCCTCAAGGAAACGCCAACTGCTAAGCGCGAGGAAATCATCACGCGAAAACGCGATGATGAATATGGACGCGGCTTCATTCGCTTTGCGGAAAAGTATCCGCTTTCCGAGAACGTCGTAGGCCTTGCCGACTCTCCCTTTGCGCATCCAACGCATCCTCTATAAGAGGAAGAATTTATAGGTCAAAAATCCCCTTCGAAAGTCACCATATAGGTGATTCTCGAAGGGGATCTCTACAAGTCAAGAATAATAGGGAAGCTCTGATTAAATCGCCGAGAGCAATCGGCGAGAGATTTTGTTCCAAATTGAGGTTTGGAAAACGCAGGAATACTTTGTGTATTTCAAGTTT
>JAZOAV010000031.1:0-17461 GCA_045595645.1 Faecousia sp. | reverse complement strand
GCTTCCGAAACGAGATTTTTGCCACGCTTGAGAAAGTGATCGATCGCCTATGTGATACCATCTGCAAACTAACCCCTGCCATAATCAAAAGCATCACCGCTCGCGATTGGATTATCAATAGTTTTAATTAGGTTTTAGTATCAAACGCTTCAATAATTGTTTTGCCGGTCTTTATCTGATTTGCCAAATTGATAAAATTCACACCACTTGATCTTAATAGGCTTTCGATTACAGGAAGCATGTTGGGCTGTCCGCCGTACACAAGGAATACTGTCTTTTCATCTACTCCCGAATCGGATTCAGCAGTCACCTCTGTTGTGGGAGACGGATCGATTTCTGCGCGCAGGTTGTTGGCTACCCGATAGCCGGTAGTACGAGGAACATCAAAACCTAATTTTCTGCGAGCATTTTCGTAATAACGCTTTACATAATACGCCTCTTGCATGTGCTTCGCCAATCGTCCATAATTGTCTACCACTTCCTGATGTCTTCCAACGCGATTTAAGAATACATAATACTGACTGATGATGTAGGGATTTAAACGCTTTTCATCCTCAGGAATTTGATTATATATGTAGTTGAACAGTGCTTCATCACAGACTTTATTGGCCGCTTTAAGCCAAGTAGCAAATAAATGCTTCTGATAACCTTTTTGGGTTCGTCTCAAAAATTGTTCTGTTTCTACGCTGAGCTGCTGAATTCGTTTGATGTCACCCTGATCTACAACAGCAACGAAGTACAGGTTCAAGCGTTCCAAGCTGGGGGCGGATTCGTACATCATACGGGCAATTTCTGCAGCCTCATACAGACGGCGATTCTGCCTCATAATGTAAGACAATTCATTAGCCATTTGAAAGGATGTTGCATTATTGCTCTCCACTAAAGTCTTCGCGAATTCAAGGACTTCTTTGTCGCTTCGCTCCTTGTAGAGGGCTAAATCCCTTTCGTATAATAGATTCATATAAACTTTCTCCTTTAACAATTAATAATATTTATTAGGGAAACGATTCACTTTCGCAACACTGCTGCGTAATTCCATAAAAGCTACACATGGATGCCGCTTTTATGGAATTTCGACACGCAGTAGATGTTGTGGTACGCCAAATCAGGCGTACGCAAGTTGATATTTAGCAGCAAAAGGATTACTTGCCGGCTTGCATTTCGGCGACGGATTCCAAAATGGCGTCGCACATGTACTCCAACTGCTCGCCGGTGAGACCGTAGATGGGCAGATGGGTGAAGCGGTTATTGAACAGTTCTTCGCAGACGGGGCAGGTCTTTGCGATCTCGTCCATGTCGTAGCCGTAGGTCTTGAGGACATCGAAGTGGAACAGGGGGCCGAAGTGAGGAATGTTGGTAACACCCTTCTCCGTCAGCTTGGCCTTCAATGTCTGCACATTGCCGCCGGCCAAAGCGGGATCGATCTCCAGCAGATACAGGTGATAAGTGGGAGCCACATCGGGGTTGTCGATGTCCTGAGGAATGATGGCGGGGTTGCCGGACAGACGCTTCGTTACATATTCGGCGGCAGCCTTTCTCTCAGCCAAAATCTTCTCATAACGCTCAACCTGCAATTTCAGACCCAAAGCCTGAATTTCGGTGGTGGAGCTGTTCTGTGCCACGAAGGGGCCGTACTTGCCGGGCATGGCATTGACATCATAGAGCCAGTTCTTGATGGGGGTATCGAAGTTGCAGCCGAAGAAGCGGGAACGCTTCATGTAGGGACGGAAGGAGTCCACATTGGTGGTCAGAATGCCGCCTTCGCCGAAGGAGGTGCAGTTCTTGACTTCGTGGAAGCTGTATGCGCCGAAGTGACCGATGGTGCCGATCATCTTGCCCTTGTACATGGCACCGAAGGCATGGGCGGCGTCTTCCAGAACCAGAATGTCGTGCTTATTGGCAATTTCCATAATGGCATCCATATCGCAGGGGTAGCCGCCGATATGAACGGGAACGATCATCTTGGTCTTGGGGGTGATCTTTCTCTCTACATCCTTGGGGTCCATGTTGCAGGTTCTGGGATCCAAATCCGCAAAGACCAGCTTGGCACCGACGGACAGAGGATATGCCATGGTTGCAATAAAGGTGATGGCGGGAACGATGACCTCGTCACCGGGCTGGAGGTTGGCATACTTGTAGGCAATCTCAAAGCCCGCGGTAGCATTGGCCACGAAGGTGGAGCCGGTGGTCTTCAGGTAAGCATCGCAAGCGGCTTCGGCGGCTTCCACATTGGGGCCGAGGGACAGCTTGCCGGGAGGGGTGGACAGCTTGTCCAGCTTTTCAACCTCTGCCTGCACAGCCTGAATGGCGGCTTCATACTCGGGGCCCTCGCCCTTCATCAGGAAACGAATGACGGCCATAAGGTCTTCCTTGTTGTAGTTCTCGCCAACTGCGGGCCAGGGAACACGGGTCGCACCGGTGTTGTAACGGAAATCAGTAGATTTTGCCATTTTTTGTCACCACTTTCTTTAAATTTAATATTGGTTATGCTTGTACATTTGGTCGCAGAGCTCCTGAATGCGCAGGGCTCTTTCTGCGTTGGTATAATCCAGCTTACCGCTGAGAAGCAGCTTGCCGAAGGCAGCGAACTGCTTGGTATACATATTGCCACCCTTGCCACGATAGGTCACAGCCTTGCCGGTGACACGCTGCTGCTGGGCTTCGTACTCACCCTGGGGAGAGTAGATGTACTTCATCTTGCCGATTTCTTCCTGTGCCAGAGTACCTTCGGTGATGATGCTGCCGGCAGTGCCGTAGATTTCCATCTTGCCCGTGGCGGCATTGTCAGGAACATTGAAGTTAACATCGATGTGTCCCAAAATGCCCTTTTCGGACTTGAAGGTAATCACAGCAGAGTCCTCCACCTCGTACTGGAAGGTCTTGGTGGTAAAGTATGCGGTACACTTCTCGAAGTCCTCGCCGGTAATGGAGGTGAACAGCTCCATGCAGTGCACGGCAAGGTCCATAATGGCGCCGCCGCCACTTAGGGCACGCTTCTGTCTCCATGCGCCGGGGATGTCGGGATACCAGCAGGTAAACTGCATCTTAAACAGATTCACATCTCCCAAACCGCCGCTCTGAATGATCTCACGAGCCTTCATGTGGAGGTTGTGATAGCCCATCATGTAGCCGATCATGAGCTGCTTGCCCGCCTTCTTAAAGGCATCCAACAGCTTCTTGCCTTCCTTAGCAGAAAGGGTGATGGGTTTTTCCATAAAGACATGACGCTTGTGCTTCAGAGCCAGCACAGCCTGCTCATAATGGCAGAATACAGGAGTGGCAATGTACACGGCATCGCTGTCCACAGCCTTGAGCATTTCTTCCGCATCGGAGAAATGGTGCGGCACACCGTACTTCTCTGCAATGGCCTGTGCCACGGCAGGAACCGCATCCATCACGGCGACGATTTCGTTTTTGGGATCCAGGAGCATGGCGGGGATGGAGCGGCGGTCTGCGATACCGCCTGCACCGATGATACACCATCTGATTTTCTTCATAGTGTTGCCCTCCTTAGGCTTTGTTTTCCGATCCGAAGAGACGGATCTTGTTCATAACGACTTCTTTCATATAAGCAACCTTGCGATTGCGGATATCCAAATAGGCTTCGTTTGCGGCCAAACCGTCTGCCATGGCACGGTTGCCTGCCAGACACAGGTCGGTGAAAATATTCATCTTGGCAATGCCGTCCCGCACGGTGTTGCGGAAATCGTCATCGCTCAGGCCGCTGCCGCCGTGGAGCACCAGAGGGGTGTCGATGCGCTGACGAATCTCACGCAGCCGCTCTAAATTGAGCTGGGGCTTGGTCTTGTAGACACCGTGCGCCGTGCCGATGGCAATGGCAAGGGCATCCACGCCCGTGGCCGTTACATAAGCCTCTGCTTCGTCGGCGGTGGTGTACATATCGGTGTGCAGGTTATCCTCGGAGGCAGCCTGTCCCACATGGCCGATTTCGCCTTCCACAGTTGCGCCGAAGGAATGGGCGATTTTTACGATTTCGCAGGTGTCTGCGATATTTTTGTCGTATTCTCCCGCAGAACCGTCGAACATCACAGAGGAGAAGCCCAGCTGCAACGCCTCCATACAGCGGTCGAAGGTCAGGCCATGGTCATAATGCACCACAACGGGAACAGTGGCCCGCTTGGCGGCGGCAATAATGGCGGGGGCAATGAGCTTCAGCTCCCCTGCGGGCAGGAGAACCTCCGCTGTGCCGATTATCACGGGGGAACGAAGCTCTTCGGCGGCAGAAATGACCGCTTCCAGCATATCCGTGTCCGTGGTGTTAAACAGGCCTACGGCATAGTGCTCCTGTTGTGCTTTGCCGAGCACATCGTTGAGATTTACAAGCATAATTCTTTTCTCCTGTATCGTTTGCAATATTCCAAGATTTCCGCCTCAGTTCTAAGACCGCCGGTGGCATCACTGCTGCGCAATGCGGCTACGGCGGCAGAGGAGGCAAATTCCAGCACCTCTTTGTCTGTTCTGCCTTGGTATAGGGCGTAGAGGGCACCTGCACAGAAGGCATCGCCCGCTCCCGTGGTGCCTACGATATCCTCCTTGGGAATGTCGTAGGACGGCAGGACGGTCACTCCCTCGTCGGAACAGCAAAGGGCAAGCTCGGGCATATGGATAATGACCTTTTTCCGCACGCCCATCGCCTTTAATTTTTGGGCAATGGCGGAGAGGTCAGAAGGTTCCATACCCGTCAGCTTGGCGGCTTCCAGCTCATTGATAATGAGGAAGTCCGTGTAGGGCAGACAGGGAAGCACCAAGCTGTAGCGGTCGGAATTTTCACTGACCAAATCGATAGAGGTCAGGATTCCTGCCGCCGATGCCTTTTGCAGAATCTTCAAGCCCTCTCCCTCGTCCACCTTTTTCAGCAGAAGGAAGTAGCCCAAATGGAGGATAGCGGGCGGATTCTGGGAGAAGTCCAAATCCTCGGCACACAAACTGCCGTCCGCACCCGCATAGGTGAAGAAGGTACGCTGACCGCCGGTCACACTCATAACCTGTGTGAAGCTGGTGGCATCGTCCACGGTTTTCAGCCCCGACAGCTCCAAGCCATGAGAGCTTAACACCTGCCGCACAAAGGCACCGTTGTCGTCTTCTCCGATATTGCCAACGGCTCGCACATCCAATTCGGGGCAGATTTTTTTCAGGTCGATAGCCACATTGGGGACACAGCCGCCCACGGACTTATCCAAACGCAGAATTTTCGTCAACTCTCCCGCATTGGGATAGGCGTGGATTTGGTTGATCAGATCTACCAGCACATTGCCGCAGACGGCAATGCCGGTTTTTCGCTCTGCGTTCATATTAGTTGCACTCGGCTTCCAGAGGGCCAGCCAGCTCGGAGAGGAAGAACAGTCTGCCGGGCAGAGTGGGAATGTAGGAGGAGGTGATCCAGGGAGTGGTCTCGTGACGGAGGGTCATCCACAGGGACAGGCCCTGCCACTGCATCCCTCTGCCCAGAGTGCCGTCTGCACCGCCGATGGCGTAGTCTGCTTTCAGGAACAGGCCGGGGCCGATGGTGTTGGCGCGGCAGGGGACCAAGGGAGTTCTGGACTTGAAGCTGGTCAGAGCATTCTGCTCCACGGTCAAAGGATGGATCTTGGCACCGATGCGGTAGGGAGCGGCCTCCCACTCAGCGGCGGTCGCATAGTCTGCGGCAAAGGTGGGCTCCCAGAAAGCAATGTGGCACATTCTGCCGATGCCGTAAACGAGAACCAGCTTTGCACCCTCGGCCTTGAGGGCGTTGATCTTTTCAGGATAGGTGGGCAGATTTTCCTTGGTGGCAAAATTTCTCTGCTCCTTGGGAACGGTCAGCTCGCCCAAGGGGTTAAAGAGGGCATTTTCCATAGCGTACTGGAAGGAGCCGTGATTTTCGGGAGGCAAGGTGTTACCTTCGCCGTCTGCCCACTCGTCCATGTTGAAGGTATAGACATGCTCGCAGGAGATTTTCCATTCCTTCAGGAAATAGACGACCCACTTGTACATACCCATGGGGCCGACAGGGAGGATGAAAGCGATCTTTTCGCCACGATCCTTGGCCAGCTTGATTTGCAGGGCGATTTCGTGGCCCATGTAGGTGTTGAACTCCTCCAAGCATTCACAGCGAATGGGGGTGAAGCTGGGATTCCAGTGGGCTTGATGCTCGGTGATGCTTTCGGGAGCACCGATGCAGGCATCGATCTTTGCAAAGTCCCAACCGGCGGGATAGAAGCCCTCTAATGCAGAGCCTTTTACGGTAGAATTAAAATCCATAGTCTTTTCTCCTTTTAAGGTAAGTATCGTTTGGTAGTTCCTTTTAAGTAAACCTGACACTGCTTGAAGCCCTCGGCGTAGTCGGCACCGCACTGGAAGCCGCGATAGCGACAGCAGGTCTTTACCATGTCGGGGAAGTCGATGTGGTCATGGTCACGCATCCATACGATTTGGGACTCGTGGCATTCCAGCATTTCCAACTTCTTGTCGATATAGGGGGTGACATCCACATATTCCGTGGGGTTGAAGTTCACACCGCAGAGGGTGTCCATATAGTAAATGGGAACCATCCGTGCGTGTCCCGGCACCTTGGTGTGATAGTTGGGGAGGGTGGCGGTGAAGCTGGCATCAAAGACCAGACGGGACACGGCATTGTGATCCGGCATATAGTCGTTGGGGTCGTGGGTAATGATGAAGTCGGGGTCAACGGACTTGATCACATCCACCACCTTGTCCCGTGCTTCCTTATTGTTGTCGTAAATGGCCAGGTCATCAAAGCTGGAGTGAATGACCTCAAAGCCGCCAAGAGCGGCGGAACGCTCCACCTCTTTGGCACGCATAACGGTCAGTTCATCGGGGGGAATGATCTCGTGCCCCAGATTGCCGCTGGACAGGTGACAGATGACCACACGGTCGCCCCGTTCCTTGCACTTGAGCAGGGTGCCGGCGCAGGCGATCTCCATATCATCGGGGTGACAGGAGATTACCAGAACAGTGTACATAAATCGTCCTCCTTTTTGATGAAAAATTGTTCATTTCATATAAGCATTATATCAGCTAAGGACTTGCGTTGGAGTGTAAAATCGGTTATAATAAGTGTAAAATCAGGCAAGCGGTGAAGGATATGAAAGATAATTTTACACGGGTCAGCTTTGAAAGGGTTTTCAATGTGGAGAAGATCATTACCATTTTCTACATGGAGTTCTCCAAAAACTTCGCTTACGAGGGGGAGAGCCACGATTTTTGGGAGATGGTGTACATTGACAAGGGAGAAATGCTCTGCACGGCAGACAAGAATACCTTTGTCCTGAAAAGCGGAGAAATGACCTTCCACAAGCCCAACGAGTTTCACAATCTTTCGGGGGACCATCTGTCTGCACCCAATGTGAGCATTCTGACCTTTGAGTGCCACAGCCGTGCCATGAAGGTCTTTGAGGGGAAGATTTTTCGCCTCAGCCCCGAGGAAAAGACCATGCTATCCACTTTATTTGAGGAGGGGCTTTCCTGCTTTAAATTGGTGGATGAAACCAATCCCCTGCTGCAAAAATTGGAGAAGATTCAGAACGCCCCCTTCGGTAGCAGCCAAATGACCAAGAATCTGCTGGAGATTTTCCTGATCAAGCTGTCCCGCAATACCTCGGCTGTGCCCAAGGAGCGTCGCCGCAGTTATCTGATTGACGGTGTGAATGTGCCCTATCCCGTAAAGGAGATTTTGGATATTCTCCACAAAAATGTCTACGGCAAGCTGACGGTTCGGGATATTGCCGCCGCCGTGGGCAAAAGTGAAAGCACTGTGAAGCAGTTGTTTTCCCAGTACCGCAAAAGCGGCATTATGAAATACTACAACAGCTTAAAAATCAACGAAGCCAAACTGCTTATTCGGGAGGGGCCCTGTAATATGGCCCAGATTTCCGATTTGCTCCATTTCGACAATCCCCAGTATTTCTCCAAATGCTTTAAGGCTTTTACCAATATGACCCCCAGCGAGTATAAGACCTCCATTTTGAATCGATAAAGGACGCCGCCTTCGTTTGAACCTGTAGGGGCGTTCTGTGAACGCCCGCGGGCGAACACAGTTCGCCCCATTTCCGAAACAGGATGTTTACATTCCGTGAATTTCATATTATAATAATGAAAAGCGAGGAGAAATGCCATGAAAAAGCTTCTGTTTCTCATCCATGATCTTGGTCAGGGCGGTGCGGAAAAGGTACTGGTGAACTTGGTCAACAATATGGATCCCAAACAATTCGATATTACGGTCATGGTTCTCTTTGGCGGCGGTGTCAACGAGTCCTTTTTGGCACCCCATATCCGTTTTGTTGTTTGCCGCAAGAAAATGTTTCGGGGCAACAGTCATGTGATGAAGCTGTTTTCTCCCAAACAGCTTCACAAAAAATACATCAAGGACACCTACGATGTGGAACTCTCCTATTTGGAAGGCCCCTGCGCCCGCATCATCAGCGGTTGCCAAAGCCCCAATACCAAGCTGATTTCCTGGATTCATGCAGAACAGCACACCATGAAGGCACTGTCTGCCGCCTTCCGCAGCGAAAAGGAAGCCCGCAAATGCTACGACCGCTTTGACCGCACGGTTTGCGTTTCCCAAGGCGTACGGGAGTATTTTTGCCGCATTTTGGACTTCCAAAAGCCCTGTGAGGTGCTTTACAACACAGTGGAATCAGACAAAATTCTGCAAAATGCGGCAGAACCTTGGCAGTGTGAGGACAAAAAAATACGCCTTATTGCCGTGGGCAGTCTAAAGCCCGTCAAGGGCTACGACCGCTTACTGCGCATTATCAGGCGTTTGCGCGCCGAACATTACGACATACATTTATATATTTTGGGCATCGGCCCGCTGCAAAAAGAGCTGGAGCGATCTATAGATGCCGAAGCCCTGACAGACACGGTGACTCTGCTGGGCTACGATACGAATCCCTACAAATATGTGGCGAAATGCGATCTGTTCCTCTGCGCCAGCCATGCAGAGGGCTTTTCCACCGCCGTGACCGAGGCTTTGATTGTGGGAACACCTGTCTGTACCGTAGATGTCTCGGGCATGAAGGAGCTGCTGGGCAATCAAAATGAATGGGGCATCGTCACGGACAATGACGAAACTGCCCTGTATCAGGGCGTTAAGCGCCTGCTGGATGATCCCGCCCTGTTGCACCATTACAAAAAACAGGCCGAAATCAGAGGAACCTCCTTTCAAACTGAACAGACGGTCAAGGCAGTGGAGGAGCTGCTACTGGGTATATAATGATATGAACTACAAAATTTCTGTGCTTGTTCCCGCATATAATGTTGCGCCGTGGATTGAAAAGACAATGGATAGTATTCTTGCGCAAACATACCCTCATTTGGAGGTCATTGTTGTCGATGACGGCTCCACGGACGAAACAAGCAGTATTTTAGACGGGTATGCTGCCCGAGATCACAGAGTCACCGTCATTCATCAGGAAAACAGCGGACTTGTTGCCGCAAGGGAAACGGGCATTCGCCACGCCACAGGCGACTTTGTGACCTTCGTAGACGGGGACGACACCCTTGAATCCGATATGTACGAGCGTTTGCTCAGCAATGCGATAACCTATGATGCAGATATTTCCCACTGCGGCATGTCCTTCGACTTCCCCGACGGACACAAGGAAGCCCACTATGGCACAGGGGAAATTCTGGTGCAGGACCGAACGGAAGGTCTGCGGGAGCTGTTGTGCGCCCTGCGCATAGAGCCAAGCCTGTGCAGTAAGCTTTTTGCAAGGCGGCTGATGGCTGATAGCTGCTTAGACCGCTCCGTGCTGAACAACGAGGATTTGCTGCGAAATTTCACCCTGTTCAACCGCGCAAACCGCAGCGTATTTGAGGATTTTTGCGGCTATCATTACTACCAGCGCCCCGGCTCCCTATCCAAAGACCCCTCTAAGAAAATCAAAAGCATGGAGCATATTTTCCGTGCCAGACGGCTGATTTTAGACAACTGTCCCCATGAGGTATTCCCCCAAGCCATGCGGCTGTGGTTATCCTCCTATGTCAATGCCGTGAATTTCAACTGTGGGGACCCGCAGGTCAAGGACTTTGTCGCCCACTGCCGCCGCACCCTGCGTCGGGAGCGAAAGCAGATTCGTTTTTTAATTCCTCGGCAGCGTTTTGCGGCCTATTTGATTCTCTATGCGCCGTGGCTGCATCGCGTGATCTACAAAATATATGACGGCAGGAGAGGAAGCGCGTGAACGAAAACATCTCCGTGATCATTCCCGTTTACAAGGTGGAAGACTATTTGGACGATTGCCTGCGCTCCGTGGTTGCGCAGAGCTATCCCAATTTGGAAATCATTTTAGTGGATGACGGTTCCCCTGATCATTGCGGAGCCATGTGCGATGCTTGGGCGGCAAAAGACCACCGCATCAAGGTCATTCACAAGGAAAACGGCGGTCTGAGTGATGCACGAAACGCAGGCTTGGAGCTCGCCACCGGCAAATATATCTCCTTTGTGGATAGTGACGATTGGCTCGAATCGGAGTTTTACGAAAAGCTGCTCGCCGCCCTGCAAAAAGAAGGGGCAGACATCTGCGCCTGCTCCATTGCATCGTGCTTTCCCGACCATACCGTGACTTGGGGTTGCCCGAGCTATACAGTAAGCGATTCCGAGGCAACACTGGCGATGCTCTATCGGGACACTTCCTATCCCGTTTCCGCTCTGAACAAGCTCTACCGTCGGGAATTGTGGGAAGAAATGTGCTTTCCCGTGGGAAAAATATGCGAAGATGCGTTTACGACCTATCAGTTGGTACATCGGGCAAACAGAATCGTACAGCTTCCCGAAGCACTGTATTGCTACCGCATCCGTCCTGACAGCATTATGACTTCTTCCTTTACGCCGAAAAAGCTGGACGAGGAAGAAGCGTGGAGATACAACTATCTGTTCGCAAAAGCCCATTACCCTTCCGTAGCCAAGGCGGCCTTTGATTTTTACCTGCAAAGGGTAAATATCCTGCTGCACACCATCCCCGCAGAACTGCGGGAGGTCTATCAGAAAGAATCCACCTTTTTGCGAAGTATTTTGAAGAAGCATTTGGGGTACATTCTGTTTGCAAGTACCCTTGGGATCAAGCAGCGCATCAAGCTGCTGTTGGACTATTTTCGCTATGGCAGTTTTTGATATCATTATCCCCGTACACAATGGGGAAACGACACTAAAACGGTGTCTGAACTCCTTAAAAGCCCAGAGCTTTGGCGATTTTCGGGCGATTTTGGTAGAAAACGGCTCGCAGGATGCCTCAGCAGAGCTCTGTCGCAGGGCTTCACGGGAGGATTCCCGATTTTGCCTCCTGACCCTGCCTGCCGGCAACGGGCCGTCCCCTGCAAGAAATGCAGGGCTGGATCGGGCAGAGGGGCAATATATTTCCTTTGTGGACTGCGATGACTATGTAGTACCCGACTATTTGTCCCGCCTGAAAACCGTCTTTGAGCAGGAGCGTGCCGATGTGGTGTTCTTCGGCTGTCATCACTATGCCTTAGACGGTACGGATTTGGGAGTACACATTCCCACCGTGGGGCAGAGCTTGACAGAGCTGCATGTCCAAGACCTGTTCGGCTACACCTGGGTCAAAGCCTTCCGCAGGGAGACCATCGGAGCGCACCGCTTCTGCGAAAGCCTGAATCTCTTAGAGGACGAGGTCTTTACCTGTCAGGTATTGGCGACAACGCAAAACATTTCCATCCTTCCTGCCGCCCTTTACTGCTACATTACCCAAAATTCTACCAGCCTTGCAGGACGCACCCATGGGGATTACTGCCAAAAGATGGATGCGGCGTATGGGGCATGGAAGCCTCTCCTGACAGACATGGAACGGATCGCACAAGCCAACGGGCGGGTGCGGCAGTGTATGTACTACGGATTTGAGCGCAATTTGGATTCCGTGCAGTTTTTTGGGGATTTGGCAAAAACCTCCTATTTTTGCGAGTGCAACTTAGATGACAAATTCTGCGCAGCCGTCCGAAGCGGCGATATCGCAGTCTTGAAACGGATGCGCAGAGCCTACAGAATCAAAGCCACCCTTGGGACGTGGCTAAAGAGGTAAAATCCTATGAATCGACGAAAGAAAGTAGCCATTTTGCTGCCATGGCTGAAAATGGGTGGCACGAATATGGTCGCACTGCGCTTTGCACGGGAGCTTTCTGCCTACTGCGATGTCACCTTCGTGCTGAGTCAGTACAGCGGTGAGCTGTTGGGGCAGCTTCCTGCCCATACCCAGCTCATCGTGGATGAGCTGCGCTCCTTTCAGGACATCTTTCGGGAGGATTTGAAACGGCTGCGCCTTCGCCGCTTGGTGCAGGATGTCCTCTACTATGGCAAAATCAAATGCAAGAGGGATTCCGTCGATAATTACAAGTATTTGGTGCAACGCAATGCTTTGATTTGCGACACGGAATTTGACTGCGCCATCTCCTACCACGGGCAATCGCCGGAACGCCTGCTGTATCTGCTCTACCGCATCCGTGCCAAGAAAAAGGCTGTGTGGATTCACGGAGAATTTCGCAATTCCCGAGAGCATTGCCGCAGAATGAATGCCTATTACAAGCAGGCAGATCATATGTTCTTCGTCTCCAATCCCACCATGGAGTCCTTTCTGCGCAAGTTCGATTACGACCGCAGCAGGTGCACCGTATACTATAACCCCTTGGACAAACAGGAAATCTTGGATAAGGCGCAAGAAAAGTGCCATCCCTCCTTCTCCAAGGATTATGTAAACCTACTCACCGTAGGGCGTATCTCCGAGGAAAAGGGACAAGATATGATCCCTGCCATTGCACGACGGTTGCTGGATGCAGAACATCCACTGCGCTGGTATGTCATCGGTGACGGCGACACACGACCTGCGCTGGAACGAGCTATACAAGCCCACGGCTTAGAGGAAACTGTGATTTTACTTGGCACGCAGATCAATCCCTATTGCTTCATGCAGGCGTGCGATATCTATGTGCAGCCGTCCTACACGGAGGGTTATTCCACCACCATTTGCGAGGCGGGCATGCTGGGCAAGGCCATTGTGGGCACCAAGCCCTCCGGCGGCATTCGGGATCAGATCACCCATGAAACAGACGGTCTGATTGTGGATGCCACCGTAGACGGCCTGACAGAAGGTATCCTCCGCCTGATCAACAATCCCTCTCTGCGCCAAAGCTTTGAAAAGAATATTCAAAAGAAAAACTTTGAAGGAAAGGGCGAAATCCAAAAATTCCTGTCCTTCTTATCCTCTGATGATCGTATTACCCCGTAATCTCACCGACCAATCCCCCCTTTTGAAGGGGTTGCCTTCTTTATTCTTTATTCTTTCTTATTCATTCTTTATTCTTTATCGTAGGAATGATGAAATCGCTTGCTTTAAAGAATAAAGAGAAAATCCGGTAGTGCCTGCACGCAACCCCCTTTGATTCCCCCTTAAAAGAGGGACATATGGAGTGCGGCGATTATAATGAGTGCAACGCTGCCAAAGTAAAGGTTTCATTGTTACAACGCAGTAGGGGTCGATGCCCACATCGACCCGTGTGCGCACCGCCGAGGATGCGCCGCACCCGCGGCGTGCATTATCGATCCTGCGAAGCAAATTTTCAACATACAAAGGAACTTCTGTTATGAAACAACGCAGCAGAACGGAATATTCCCTGCTCAATATGCTTACCGGCGTGGTGGGCTATAGCATCAACACCGTGGTGGGTTTTATCTGCCGCATTATTTTTGTCCGCGTCTTGGGAAAGGACTATCTCGGCGTCAGCGGTTTGTTTACCAATATTTTGTCCGTGCTCTCCTTGGCAGAATTGGGGATGGCCAGTGCCATCGTCTATGCCTTGTACAAGCCCATTGCAGAGAATAACGAGAAAAAAATTGCATCCATCATGCAATACTACCGCAAGGCTTACACGGCCATTGGCTGCTCTGTGGCTGCCCTTGGTTTGGCGACGATGCCCTTTTTGGATATGATCATCACCGATGCGCCTAAAATCGAGGAAAACCTTTATCTGCTCTATCTGCTGTATTTGGCAGGTACTGTAGCAAGCTATTTTTTCAGCTATCGGCAATCCCTCTTTGCGGCAGCGCAGCGGCAATATGTCATTTCAGGATACAGCTATGTACAAACCATCGGACAGAGCATTCTGCAAATCATCTACCTGCTGTTCACCCATGATTATATTGGGTATCTGCTGATTCAAATCCTCAGCGGAGTGCTGTATAACATCACCATCTCCCTGAAAGCAGGAAAAGACTATCCCTACATCAAAGAGAGGCAAGCCGATCCCCTTTCCGCCGTGGAAAAGAAATCCCTGTTTACCAACATTAGAGCCCTTGCCATCAACCAGGTGTCCGGTGTGTTTGTAAACAGCACGGACAATATTGCCATTACTTATTTCAGCGGCTTGTCCTCCGTGGGCTACGCGTCAAACTACAGCTTGCTGAGCACGACTTTAAACGGCGTGATCGGTCTGGTGTTTAACGCCTTGCCGGGCAGTGTGGGCAACCTGAACGCAACCACCGACGGCGAGAGCAGATACCGTTTTTTCAAGGTGCTGAATCTCACGAATTTCTGGCTCTTCGGCTGGGGAGCCATCGGCATTGCCTTTGTGTCCGGTGACCTTGTGAAGCTGATGTATGGAGCGCAGTATGTACTGCCTTCTTACATCCCCCTGATTCTTGCTGTCAATTTCTTCACCATCGGGATGCTACAGGCTTGCTATGTGTATAAAAGCACCCTGGGGCTGTTCCGTTACGGACAGCATTTGCTGTTCTTTACCGGCATCATCAATTTGGCGCTGGATGTGGTTCTGGGACGAATTTGGGGCATTTTCGGCATCTTTTTGGCAACGCTGATCGCCCGTCTGTGTACGAATCTGTGGTACGAGCCTTATGCGGTCTATCGATACGGTTTTCAGAAAAGTCCTTGGCTGTACGCCAAGAGATACGCCCGCTTTTGGGGAATTCTCCTGCTTGCCGGTGGAATTTGCTGGAGACTTTGCAATCTGTGTCACTTTGCCGCCTCTGTCAATGTGCTGCTGAAAATTATCATCTGTAGCCTTGTTCCCAACGGATTGTTCCTGCTGTTTTTCCGAAATACAGAGGAGCTTTCCTATCTCAAGGGGAGCGCAAGGCGCATCGTGGATAAAATCTCCAAACGGGACCTTCTCAAAAGGATGTGAGGAAGATGAAGCTTGGCATTGTTACCATTTCGGATATGACCAACTACGGCAATCGATTGCAGAACTATGCCCTCAGCTATACCCTGCGGGAAAAGTTCGGCTGTCAGGTGGAAAGCCTTGTGTCCTGTTCCGAGCAACCCTTTGAAAACGGGAATTATCTGCTGTGGATGAAAAACCGCATTGCCAGGGCTTGCTGTGTTTTCCCTGCTTTTGCAGAAAAAAAGTGGGGCGCAAGCATGACCCGCTGGGCAAACTTCTATAACTGGAACAAAAAACATATCCCTACCCGCCGCTTTTACCGTCAGTCCCGCCTTCCCGATAGTCTGAGCGAGCAGTATGACCTCTTTTTTGCGGGAAGTGACCAGATTTGGAACTGGCGTTTCCCCGCAACAAAATACGACGACTATTTTTTGAAGTTCGCAAAGGATGCGCAAAAGGCTGCCCTCTCTGCCAGCTTCGGTGTGGAGGACATTCCAAAAGAATTGCAAAAAACCTATGCGGAGGGCTTGCAGGGCTTTGCCCATCTCTCCGTCCGAGAGGATGCGGGAGCAAAAATCGTCAAAGAGCTTACGGGACGGGATGTTCCGGTACTGATAGATCCTGTGATGCTCCTGACATGCGAGGAATGGCGCAGGGTCGCAAAAAAGCCCCGTGTGGACATCACAAAGCCCTATGTTCTAAAATACTATCTTGGGAACGAGGAAGATAAAATCGACCGTTGGGCAAAAGACAAGGGATATGAAGTATATGCCCTGCTGGATCCCGCCGTGCCGGAGTTGTACTCCGCCGGCCCCGGGGAATTTCTTTCCCTAATTGCCAATGCCGCCCTTGTAGCCTCCGATTCCTTCCATTGCATCGCCTTTTCGATTCTGTTCCAAAGACCTTTCGTTGTGTACAAGAGACGAGATGCCGAGGGAGATATGACCTCACGCCTGGATACACTCCTTGAAAAATTTAGCCTCCAAGACAGATGGAATCACCTGCTCTCCCCTGCCCGGTATCTGCACTGCGATGCCTCCCAAACAGATACGATTCTGGAAGCAGAACGGCAACAGGCAATGGCTTATATCCAACACGCCCTATCAAGAAAGGGCACTGCCAAGCTCGTTGAATCAAACCGCTGCACCGGCTGTACCGCCTGTGCCTCTGCCTGTCCCAAGGGCTGTATCTCCATGCAGGCAGACGAAAACGGCTTCCTCCATCCGAAAATAGACGAAGCCGCTTGCATACACTGCGGTCTGTGCGAAAAAAGCTGTCCTGTGTTGTCGCCCCCGCCTGTAACCATGAAGCTGCCCACGGCCTACGCCGTCTACACCAAAGACGAACCATTGCGCTTACACAGCTCCTCCGGCGGTGTGTTTTCTGAGCTTGCGAAAGCGGTTCTTGCAAAGGGCGGCATTGTCTACGGAGCCGCTTACGACAAGGACTTCCGCGTGGTGCATGCAGGCGTGCAAAACGAGAAAGATCTGTCGGCACTGCGTGGCGCGAAATATGCCCAAAGCGAGCTTGGCAACAGCTTTGCACAAATCCAAGCAACACTTTTAACAGGACAATGGGCGCTGTTTTCCGGCACGCCCTGTCAGGTGGCAGGCTTGAAAGCCTTTCTAAAGCAAGAATATGAAAATTTGATCACCGTGGATTTTGTTTGCCATAGCGCGCCCTCGCCTATGGCTTGGAAAAAATATTTGGAGTCCCTGGGCAACCTCAAAGAAATTTCCCTGCGGGCAAAGGATACAGGTTGGAGCCGATACCGCTATTGCCACAAGGTCGTGACCGAAGCGGGCACGCGGCTGATCCCCAATGGGGAAAGTCTGTATATGAAGCTCTTTGTGGGTGGTTATATCAGTCGGGAAGCCTGCGAAGCTTGTCCCTTCAAGGGCTACAGCCGATGCAGCGATCTGACCATCGGAGATTTCTGGGGCATTTGGGATGTTGCGCCGGAGATGGATGATGACAAAGGGACCTCCGTGGTGCTGTGTCAAACTGAGCGCGGCGCACAATTACTGGACGAGCTTGCGCCTAACCTGGTGTGCAAGCAAGTCACCTTGGAAGAAGCCAGCCGTGAAAATACGGCAATGCTCCGTCCTTCCCCGCTGCATCCCCAACGCAAAGATACCTTGAAGCAGCTCCGCAACAGCCCCTTTCCCCAATGCGCCGTTTCCTTGAATCCCACCCTGAAACAAAAATTGCACCAAATGCTGCACCGCTATAGAAACCCATAAAACAAGCCCCCTCGTCCGAGGGGGGCTTGACAGAGTGTCAAAAAAGCCCGAAATGAGCTTTGCACCAA
>JAZOAV010000030.1:0-8094 GCA_045595645.1 Faecousia sp. | reverse complement strand
AAAACCTCCAGAGGAGAGCGAGTCCCCCGGTAACAGCAACCCATAACATCAGGGAGAGGTCTATGAAACATAGAAAGTCTACCATTATCCTTCTCGTATCGTTTTTTATAGGTCTCTCCGTGCTGTTATACCCTACCCTGAGCAGCTATTGGAACTCCAAAACCCAAAGTGAGGCCATTGTTGACTACGAGTCCATGCTTGCACAGTTCAAGCCCGAGGACTATTCTGCTATTTTCCAAGCGGCAGACGACTATAATCAAAAGCTTTTGGAGTTAGAGGAACCCCTTGTGGATCACAGGGAGTTGACGGAGTACAACGATATTTTGAATGTCAACGGTGCCGGAATGATGGGATATATCACCGTACCTAAGATCAATCAGGAATTGCCGGTTTATCACGGCACATCTGACAGCGTGCTGAGTGTTGCGGTTGGTCATTTGGAGGGTACAAGCCTGCCGGTAGGTGGCGAAAGCACCCACTGTGTCGTGTCTGCCCATCGTGGTCTGCCGACAGCGGTTTTGTTTACCCATCTTGACAGAATGGAAATTGGAGATACCTTCCAGTTCACGATTTTGGATCGCAGTTTTACCTACGAGGTGGATCAAATTCGTATTGTGGAACCAAATGACAGCAGCTTGATACAGATTACAGAGGGAAAAGATTACTGCACTCTGTTGACCTGCACGCCTTACGGTATCAATACGCAGCGGCTTTTGGTTCGTGGGCATCAGATCGATATGACCCAAACGCGCAATATCTACATTGCCAACGAAGCATACCGCATTGAACCCTTAGTGGTAACACCTATGGTTGCCCTTCCAATCATTTTTGTTTTACTCCTTTATGTCATGTTTGCACCGGTTAAAAAAGAGCGTCCGGAGGATGAAACGTTATGAGAAAATGCAGTTTATTGATTCTGATATGTCTTGCAATTTTCAATCCTATCAGGGTTTGCGCCGCGAATCCACTGGATACGGAAGCAAGTGCAAGCCTGACATTGCACTATAAAAAGGAAGGCCGCCTTTTTCCTGATTTGCAAATCCTGATTCACCGAGTAGCGGAAGCATCCGAGGACGGTACATTTGAGTTAATCGCTCCCTTTTCGTCCTATCCTGTGAATATCCATGATATCACCAGGCAGGAGCAATGGACGAGCGTCACGACAACACTCTGTGCCTATATTGTGGCAAATCAGCTTGCCCCCGATGGATTGAAGCAGACTAACGAAGAAGGAAGCGTACATTTTTCGGATTTAAAGACAGGCTTGTATCTTGTCCGTGAGGTAATCGCAGAAAACGAGAAGGGCACCTACCTGTTTAATGCCTTCATGGTATTTCTTCCCACGCCCCAATCAGACGGTACCTACAATTACGAGGTAAGCGCAAACCCTAAATGCACTGCCTTTATCCCCAAAACCCAATACACCGTCACAAAGCTATGGCAGGACGAGGGGAATCGAACGGAACGCCCAAGAGAAGTTGTGGTAGATATTTATAAGAATAGCGTTTTGCAGGAGACACAGATTCTAAACGCAGAAAATAACTGGTCTTATACATGGTATGTTTCAGGCGAAGACCATGGGCAATGGACGGTGGTTGAACACGCCGTGCCGGATTCCTACGAGGTTCGCATACAGCAAAACGGCAGCGTATTCTCTATCATTAACATCCGCGAGAGCGAGCCGAGTAAACCGCCTCAGACCGGTGACACCTTCTCCCCTCTCCCTTGGATTCTTGCAATGTGCATCTCGGGTTTTGTTCTTGTGCTGCTATGTACCTACGGTAGGAGGCGCACATGAAAAAACGGTTATTATTCCTTGGCGTAATTTTGGGTATATGCCTGATTTTGGGAAGCCTTTGCCTTGTTCTGATCACGCAAACGAGGATGCACAAAGGCTCTCGGGAAAGTCAGGCGATCGTCTCCCGACTCATGGAATTGCTGCCGGAGAAAACACCGGGAACGCCTGAAGGCTATCTGAATACAGCAATGCCGGTGCTTGACATAGACGGAACCGATTATGTTGCCATCTTGGAAATCCCTGCCTTTGGCATTCGCTTGCCTGTGTCAGACGATTGGAGGGATAAGGATCTGTATTGTGCCCCCAGCCGTTTCGGCGGAAGTGTCTACGACCATAGTCTTGTAATCGGTGGCGGCGATTATTCCCGACAATTTGATTTTTGCGATAAAATCGAACTGGAAACGCTCGTTATGGTTACCGATCTGACAGGTGCACAGTTTCCTTATTCCGTTTCACGGGTGGATCGCGCCGAACAAGCCGAAACGCAATGGCTCGTGTCCTCTGACTTTGACTTGACACTTTTTTGCCGTGACAGCTATTCCATGGAATATATTGCGGTAAGATGTGTTTTTGACCCCAAAAACAGATAAAAGACAGCAAAAAAGCACGCTTAGGCGTGCTTTTTTGCTTCATACTATTATTCCACTAAAAGTAGACAACTTTTAAGCGTCTCATACGAGTTTCTACGCCCTGACGGGCTATAAAAAGTAGCCATTTGCGAATGACTACTTTTTAAGGAAACACGGTATCATTTACATTTTCTATGGCTTCGTTTTTTAAAGATAAATGCGATTCCTTTCATACCAAGGTTCACAAGCAAAATCATAAGGGAAACCACTGCGGCGGCACCAAGTTGAGATTGCGCTTCAAATTGATTGATCATCAGAGAAACGGGCTTATTCGCCGTCGTCGCCAAGAAAGACACCGCAGAAATGGTCATCATACAGTTCACGAAGAAATAAGAGAACATTTCCACTAAGGTTTCTCCGCAAATCGGGAGGATCACATCCTTAATCATGTGAAAACGATCAATTCCCATGGTATGTCCTACATTTTCCAAATTCTCATTGATCTTACTAAGAGAATTATAGATCATCAAATAGGGCGATGCGATAAAATGCACCATATTTACCAGTATCAAAATGACAAGCGTTCCGTAAATAGGACTGGTCTTGAAGGTTAGAACATAGGAAAGACCGAGCACAATTCCGGGTATCGCCGCTGTGGTGATAATGGACAAATGGAGAAATTTTGCCGCTTTTGTTTTCATGCGGGCAGAAAGATAGGCTGTCAGGAAGGCAATTCCTGCGCCCAGCAGCGAAACAACGAAGGCCACCAGCACAGAATTCCACAGGTACTCCCCTGCTCTGAGTTGCAGGGTTTTCAGGATGTTGCCAAAGGTTACAGCCAAATCGTTGGGATAGCTCTTGGTAAATGCCAAAACTGCAAAAGCCAGCAGGGGCAAAAGCATTGCGATCGCCACTACAAGGCAAATACTATAAGATAAGGCCATTACCAAGCCATTTCGGCTGGGTTGTACAGTTTCTTCTACAAAACCGATTTGCTTCTGATCTTTGTTGCACAGATCGATGACAAAAGCCAGCACCGCCGGAATCAGCAAAATTGTACCATAAACCGCACCCTTGCCAAAATCCAGCTGACCGATGACCTCCTGATACATCACGACGGGCACGGTTGTGTACTTGCCGCCTAC
The DNA here is from genome assembly GCA_045595645.1 of Faecousia sp. Lineage (GTDB taxonomy): Bacteria > Bacillota > Clostridia > Oscillospirales > Oscillospiraceae > JAZOXB01. The sequence goes on along the minus strand of JAZOAV010000030.1, from coordinate 4,582 downwards.
CATCAGAGGGACACCGTAATCCGTGATAATCAGAGTAAAGGTAGAGAATATAATAGAAATCAGGGGCTTTTTCAAGTAAGGCAGAGTGATACAGAAGAACCGACGAACAGGTGAAATGCCCAGAACCTTGGCCGCCTCATAGGGCGAATTGTCCTCATACTGCATAATGTCAGCAAACATCAGGTAAGCCACAGGCAGTGAGTACAGCACAGAGCCAACGACAATGCCGCCTAAACCGTAAATGGTGCCGCCTCCCAGCAGCCCTGTCAAAATACCGCTATTGCCAAACAGCAGCACCAATCCCATACCATGAGAAATGGAGGGGATCAGCATAGGCAAGACAAAAATCACGGAGAGCAAGCCCTTACAGCGAATGGAGCTGCGCCAAACTGCTGCCGCCAACAGATATGCCAAAGTCACGGAAATCACAGTTGAGACCGCCGCTGCCACCAGAGAATGGATCAGAGCACTTCCAAACTGCGGCCCTGTAACAACCCTGTGAATCACATCGCCATCCATTTTGGCAAACATGATTGTCAAAGGGATGAAGATACAGGAAATGCAAATCACCGCCAAGAGCGTGGAAATGCAATCCGCTTTCCTGCCCCAAAGCTTACGCAGAGGGCGTATCCATGTCTTAGTCATGAGCCACCTGACCACTTTCTACATAACGCAGCAGGGACTCCATCTTCTTTTGCAAATTCTCCACCACAAATTCCCGCACATAGGCATCGGCGGGGTTTTTCATAATCTTCTCGGGAGTATCAATTTGCACAATGCGGGACTCCTTCATCACCATAATGCGGTCGGACATGGCAAAAGCCTCCTCTTGATCATGGGTGATGTAGACAATGGTGACACCGAATTCCTTTTGAATGGTTTTGATTTCATTGCGCAGAGCCAAACGGGTCGCTACATCCAAGGCAGACATGGGTTCATCAAATAAAATGATATCCGGATTCATGACCAGCGTTCGGGCAATGGCTACTCTCTGCTGCTGACCGCCTGATAGCTCCGCAGGCTTCTTTTGCAGATGATCTCCCAAGCCGACACGGCGCAGCATATCTACGGCCTTCTCATGAACCAACGCTTTCGCCGCCTTGCTGCGATTCTCCTTGCGGATTTTCAGGGCGTATTCTACATTCCGCAAGACAGTCATATTTTCAAAAAGTGCATAGTTTTGGAACACAATCCCCATGCCACGCTCAGCAGGGACGGAGGCTGTGATATCCTTCCCGTCCTTATAAACACTGCCGGAAGTCGGCTTGAGTAGACCAATCAGGATACGCAAAAGTGTCGTTTTTCCGCAGCCGGAGGGGCCGAGAACGGAAAGGAACTCCCCTTCTTCCACTGCAAAGCTGACATCATTCAGAGCGGGAACTCCGTTATATGTCATATTTAAGTGTTTGATTTCTAATTTTGCCATAGACAGCTCCGCTATTCTATCAGAAAGTAGTATTAGTGCTTCCAAAGATCCAGGAGGCGTTCTTTTTCCGCCATTGTGTCGCCGCTCATATCCGCATAAGCAATGGGGTTGGGATAGTTGCTGACGGAATACTCCTTGTTTACAAAGAGCTTTTCGGGGAAATATCGCTCACAATTTTCGTATGTAAATTTATTAACCAGAAAATCAAAGACTTCCCGAACCGCAGGATTGCTTTCCTGACCCTTGACAATGGACTGACCGTACATAGAGTAAGGCGAGCCCTCCTCGAAATACAGGATTTTCAGGGAACGCCCTTCATTGAGCTGCATCACCGCGGGTGCTGTCATGCCCAAACCAATGGCGGCCTCCCCTTGCAAAACCGCATTCAACGGGCCGGAGCCGGAGGAGGTATACTGTAAAATATTCTCTGTCAGAGCATCAAAGTAGGCAAAAGCCTCCGCCTCTCCCCATGCGTTGACGAGGGACTTCAGGAACATATAGCCTGTGCCGGAGGATTTGGGGCTGGGCATGGAAATCAGATTCTTGTACTCAGGTTTGAGTAAATCCGCATAGCAGGTCGGCTCTGACAGATCACGCTTTTCCAGCAGCTCTGTATTTACAATAATACAGCCGCCGTTACGCTCTTGCGGAAGGAAGTTGTCTGAAACAAGCGTATCTTCCACATAAATGGTCTTGTCGTAATCAGACAGATCCGCCAAAATACCTGCCGCATCCAACTGCCGCAAATAACCATACTCCAAATTATGAGTAATCTGACATTCTGTGCTGACACCTTCCGCCAGCAGTCGGGCGGCGTGGTTTCCCGTGGTCATATACTCTACGATGATATTATACTGCGGGAATTCCTCTTCCAAGCGGGAATTGAGATATTCGACCCGAAAATCCTCCATACTTGTATAGATTACCACTGTTTCCTTTTTACTGCCGCAGCCGGAAAGGCTGCACAGCAACAGGGAAAGCAATACAAAAACACTGAACCATTTTTTCATGTCACACACCGACCTTGCTGTAATTCCTTATCAGTTTTCGCCAAATTCCTTTGTTTCCACCGCACACCACGAGGAGGTACTGATACCGTGCGGCATCCACCCGAAGGTGGAAAAAATGATTATTTCTTTCGCAGGAGAATGCTCTTGAGCATTGCAATGGATTCGTTCTTCAGCAAGATGCTCAAGCCAAAGTAAATACCGATTCCCGCTACCATCTGCAAAAGCAGGAGCAGAATTGCGGGCATTTGCAGCCTGTTTGTAGGCAACAGAAGAAGCAAAATGACACCCGATGCAAGCAGCGTTTTCCACACCATGGCAAACTGATCGCGCGTAGGAACCTTTAACTGCCAGCGTACCGTCAGCAGAACAAGCAGACAATCCAGCCAAGAGCTAATGCAATAGCCTACTGCGATTGCTACAGGGGTATGGAAGCAAAACACACTGATGCATAAGATGGAGACAAACAGGGCTCTGCGTGCGAATTCCAGCTTCATAAAAACACCACTGCGCCCCGTCGCCTTAATCAGCGTGAGGTTAGATGTGGTAATGGGGAAGCAAGCCTCTGAAATGCAAAGAAACTGCATATATACCACACAGGGCAACCATTTATCCGAATACAAGACCTTAACCACGGAGCTTGAAACAGCGGCCAGTCCAAACATGGCAGGCGCGATGAAAAAAGTACCGATGGTAATCGATTTTCGGAGTAGCTGTTTTAGACGCGCCTCTTCATTTTGTACCTCTGACATGGCAGGAAGCATTACGCTTTGCACAGAGGTGGTCATTGTGTGGGAAATCACCTGAGGCAACTGATGCCCTCGATTGTAGTAACCAAGCGCAGTGGTGGAGTAACGCTTGCCGATAATCAGAGAGCGAATATCCTCAGAGATACTGCACACAAGACCTGCAACGAGTATTTTCCAACCGTAAGAGAACAACTCTTTTGCGCTGTCGAAAGAGAATTGAAGCTTAGGATACCAGCGTTCTACGAACAGAATTGCAATGGTCACAAATACGCTATTTGACATATAATAGCCGACCAAAGCCCATAGACCGGCACCGCAATAGGCCATGATAATACCCAGTGCGCCGGACAGAACCGTAGCCACAAGGGTACAGATCATCATGGGCTTAAAACGCATTTCCTTTTGCAGCTTGGCAACCTGTACCGAATTGAAGCCATTGAAAAACAAGGACGATGCGTAGACGCGAAGCGGAAGAGTCAATGCCGGATCCTTATAGTAGCGGGAAATCACAGGCGCCAGTACATAAATCAGACTAAACAGCACAGCGGAAAGAGCTATTGTAATATAAAAAACAGTAGAATAATCAATCTCTGTTAGATTCTTCTTTTGTATGAGGGCGGTATTCAAACCACTCTGATTCATGGTGATTGACAGGTTTATAAAAACCATAATAATCGCGATTTGACCAAACTCATGGGGACTCAACATGCGTGTTAAAACAATGCCGATGAGCAAGCCGAAACCTTTAACCCCTAAACGCTCCACTGACTTGAACAGCAGTGAAGAGATGATGTTACTTTTTTTCATAGTGTTTCACTCTGCCGGCCAAGGGGGACGAGCCCCCTTGGCCGTTGGTTAGGAATTATTTGACCTTTGCGATCAATCTGCCGTCTGCACCGATGGAGTAGTAGCCCCAGGGAAGCAGATCATTAGAGGTGAAGGTGCCGATATAGAAGCACTCATTGTTGGTTTCCAGTCTGCCTTCTTCACCGGCATAGTAGAAGTCGCCGTCGATTTCGATCAGATATGCGCGAGTGGGAACGCCCTTTACATAGTAGTACAGGCCGTCTTCCTTCTCATAGATGCCGGTGTAGAGCATCTTGCCTTCTGCGTCGAACTCGTAGTTACGGGGAGCGACCAAGCCATTGCTGGTATAAGTACCCACATAGAGGGTCTCGTTTGCAGCCAACTTGCCGTCATTGCCGGCATAGTAGAACTCGCCGTCCTTCTCGAACAGGTAAGCACGAGTGGGAACGCCCTTTACATAGTAGTACAGGCCGTCTTCCTTCTCATAGATGCCGGTGTAGAGCATCTTGCCTTCTGCGTTGAATTCATAGTTGCGGGGAGCAACCAAGCCATTGCTGGTATAAGTAGCCACATAGAGGGTCTCGTTTGCAGCC
>JAZOAV010000029.1:0-29838 GCA_045595645.1 Faecousia sp. | reverse complement strand
ACCTGCTGGTCAGCGTGACGGGAGTCAACACCCAGCTTGATGTGGATTTCGACGGTCTCGTCGAACTTGGCGGGAGCGGTCTTGCAAACGAGTGCCAGAGCATCGCTTACTTCATACTGCACGGAGCGGTCGATCTGCTTCGCGCTGTCCTTATATTTCTTACCCCTAAACAATGTTATATCCTCCTTAAAGTGGTGATGCGGAATAATCCTCCCACATATTGAGGTACATGACCTCGAAAACGACTTTTATCAGAATGAGGGAAGCTCTGAATAAATCGCCGAGAGCAATCAGTGAGAGATTTTGTTCCAAATTGAGGTTTGGAAAACGCAGGAATACTTTGTGTATTTCAAGTTTTTCAAACCGAAAAGTTGGGACAAAAGATCCGCTGAGTGCCGATGGCTGTTTGTTCGGAGTTTCCTTTTAATCAGCGATAGTAACGCCCATGGAGCGGCAGGTGCCTGCGACCTGGCTCATAGCAGCCTCGATGGTAGCTGCGGTGAGGTCGGGCATCTTCTTCTCTGCGATTTCACGAAGCTGAGCGGTGGTGATGGAGCCAACCTTGGTCTTGTTGGGGACACCGGAACCGCCGTTGAGACCGGCAGCCTTCATGATGGGGGGGGGGGTGGGGGGGGTCTTGGTGATGAAGGAGAAGCTGCGATCGGAGTAGACAGTGATGACTACGGGGATCTTAAAGCCGGCCTGATCCTTAGTGCGGTCGTTGAACTCTCTGATAAACTGTGCAATGTTCACGCCGTGCTGACCGAGAGCGGGGCCAACAGGGGGAGAAGCAGTCGCCTTCGCGGCAGGAATCTGCAATTTGATATAACCGGTAACTTTCTGTGCCATAATAAGCACCTCCATTAGTAGTGTGGTAGTTTTGCGGGGGGTGAACCCCTCCCACAGCCGTTTTTACTCGAAAACGGCTTCGACCTGATCGAGCTCCAGCTCGACAGGTGTTTCGCGGCCGAACATCGAAACCGTGACACGAACCACATTCTTTTCGATATCCAGCATTTCCACCGTGCCATTAAAGCCGGTGAGGGGGCCACTGAGGATGGAAACGGTGTCGCCTTCGGCGTAGCCAACGACGATTTCCCGCTTTTCCACACCCATCTGATAGATTTCGTCGTCCGTCAGAGGAGTGGGCTCGTTGTTGCCCGAGCTGACAAAGCCCGTGACACCACGAATATTCTTAATGATATACCAGGCTTCATCGCTCATCACCATTTTCACCAGCACATAGCCGGGGAAGACCTTGCGGTCATAGGTCTTGGGACCGTTGTCCGTGATTTCGGTTACCGTTTCCATAGGAATGGCAACACTGTGGATCACATCCTGAAGCCGGCGGGTTTCAACCGTTTTTTCGATGGTGGCTTTTACGGTATTCTCATACCCGGAATAGGTATGCACGACATACCATTTTGCTGCTTCTGCCATACCGATCAGCCGATCACTTCACCGAGCAGAGCAACGCCCTGTGCGGCAAGCCAGTCAAAGGCGAACACGATGACACCGACAACCACGACAGCACCAAAAACGATGAGGGTGTTGTTGAGAAGCTGCTTGCCGGAGGGCCAAACGACCTTACGCAGTTCGCTCTTCATTTCACGGAACCACTTGGAAACCTTAGTGGCGGTACGGACGAAGAAATTGGGCTGCTTGTTGTTCACTTCTGCCATTTTGCTCATCCTTTCTTACTTCGTCTCGTTATGAACAGTATGCTTTCTGCAGAATCTGCAGTACTTCTTCATTTCCAGACGGTCGGGATCGTTCTTCTTGTTCTTCATGGTGTTGTAGTTTGTCTGCTTGCACTGACTGCATCTAAGGGTAATCTTTACTCGCATTTCGGCACCTCCTTAAATTATCTGCCTCCCTGCAGGCCCACGGCTATGAAAAAATTTAGATGACACCGAAACTACCTGGTGCCTCCGTGGGTGAAAAAAGGCGCACAAAAAACGCCTGATTTCACAGGTAGAGCTATTTTAGCACAAAGCAAGTCCAAGGTCAAGTGCTTTTTTCGATTTTTTTGCAGAAATTTTGCCCCATTTTGCAGATAAAACCAAGGGAACCCTCGATTTTTCCGAATTGCAAATTTATTCTTTATTATTTATTCTCTATTCTTTATTCTTTTTTGCATTTACCACCGCACCTGCATATTGCGCCGTAGGGACGCCTCTCCCGAGGCGTCCTAAACCTTCCGTATTCGGTCGTCCCTACGATATTTTACGGTGGTGCCGCATGGTGAAGTGAGCCTGATTTAAAAAATTTTTGGCCTGTCAAGTTTTTTCTCTTGACAAGCGGGAAAAGATATAGTACAATACACAGGCTAAATCGGTCAAAGGGGGCGGTATGCGTGCAACAAGAAGCCTTTACCATGTCCCTGCTTTTTGACTTTTACGGCGAGCTGCTTTCTCCGAAGCAGCGTTGCTACTACGATTTATACTGCAATCAGGATTTTTCCCTCTCGGAAATTGCCGAGCAGGAGGGGATTTCCCGTCAGGGCGTTCACGATGCCATCACCCGTGCCGAAGCCCTGCTGCGCCAAATGGAGCGGCAGACAGGCTGCGTGGCTCGATTGCAAGCCCTGCGCTCTGCGGCTCGCAGCATTACGCAGGAGGCCGAAAGCCTGATGCAGCACCCCGATTCTACCGTGCGGCACAGTGCCCAGCGCATTTTGTCCGCTGTTTCTTCCGTAAAGGAGTAAATCATGGCATTTGAAGGTTTGACCGCAAAACTGAATGCAGCGTTTAAGAAGCTGCGGGGCAAGGGCCGCCTGACCGAGTCGGATATTAAGGAAGCCATGCGGGAAATCCGTTTGGCCCTTCTGGAAGCCGATGTGAGCTACAAGGTGGTCAAGGATTTTGTCAAATCCGTGTCCGAGCGTTGTGTCGGTCAGGATGTGATGGAGAGCCTCACGCCTGCCCAAATGATCGTCAAGATCGTCAACGAAGAGCTGATCGCCCTGATGGGCAGCGAAAATCAGCGCATTACTATCTCCCCCAAGTCCCCCACCGTGGTTATGTTAGTGGGCTTGCAGGGTGCAGGTAAGACCACCAACGGCGCAAAGCTGGCAGGCCTGTTTAAGAAGCAGGGCCGCCGCCCGTTGCTGGTTGCCTGTGATATCTACCGCCCTGCTGCTATTAAGCAGTTGGAGGTCGTAGGTGGACAGTTGGGGATTCCCGTGTTCCAGATGGGACAGGAGAATCCTGTAAAAATTGCCAAGGCTGCCATTCGCCATGCCCAGCAGCACGGTAATGACATGGTGTTCTTGGATACCGCCGGTCGTCTGCATGTGGACGAAGCTCTGATGACAGAGCTGAAATCCATCAAGGCAGAGGTAGAGCCCTCGGAAATCCTGCTTGTCGTGGATGCCATGACCGGTCAGGATGCGGTGAATGCCGCCCAGACCTTTAATGAGTGGCTGGATATCGACGGTGTCATGCTCACCAAGCTGGACGGCGATGCCAGAGGCGGCGCAGCCCTTTCCGTTAAAGCGGTTACAGGCAAGCCCGTAAAGTTCATCGGCACCGGCGAAAAGCTGGATATGATCGAGCCCTTCCATCCCGATCGTATGGCCTCCCGTATTTTGGGCATGGGCGATGTTCTGTCCCTCATTGAGAAGGCAGAGCAGGCTTTGGATGAAAAGAAGGCTGCCGAGTTAGAGCAGAAGCTCCGTGCCAATAAGTTCACTTTGGCAGACTTTTATGACCAAATGCTGCAGCTCAAAAAAATGGGCTCCATGCAGGAGCTTTTGGGCATGATGCCCGGTATGAGCCAGGTAAAGAATTTGCAGGTGGACGAGTCTGCTTTGGGCCGCGTGGAGGCCATCATCCTCTCCATGACCCCCTACGAGCGGGAAAATCCCCAGGTGCTCAATTCATCCCGCAAGCGTCGGATCGCCTTGGGCTGTGGCCAAAGGGTGGAGGATGTGAACCGCCTCGTCAAGCAGTTTGAGCAGATGCAGCAGCTCATCAAGCAAATGAACAAGGGCGGCAAGAAGAACAAATTCATGGCCCGCATGGGAGGCTTCAAGGGCTTCCCCGGAATGTAATCTTTAGGTCATCGTACCTGACGATATAATTTTTTAAATTTTTTGGAGGTGAAACCCCATGGTAAAAATCAGACTGAGAAGAATGGGTGCAAAGAAGGCTCCCTACTATCGTATCGTTGTTGCTGACTCCCGCAGCCCCCGTGACGGCCGTTGCATCGAGGAAATCGGCACCTACAACCCCCTGACCGAGCCCTCCACCGTGACTCTGGACACCGAGAAGGCAAAGCAGTGGATCAAGAACGGCGCACAGCCCACCGATAAGGTAAGAGCTCTTCTGAAGAAGGCCAATGTCCTGTAATTGAAGGGGGAACACGATGAAGGAACTCCTGCTCTACATCGCGAAGCAGCTTGTGGATCAACCTGAAGCTGTCACGGTTGCACAGAGAGAGGACGGAGACAACACCGTGCTGGAACTGCGCGTTGCCCCCGAGGACATGGGTAAGGTCATCGGCAGACAGGGCCGCATTGCGAAGGAAATCCGTACCGTCGTCAAGACCGTTGCCCAGCGTGACGGGAAGCATGTGACCGTAGACATCGTGGATTAAATCCCTTGCAAAAAAGCAGACTGCGAAGGGTGACACTTCGTAAGGAAATTGTTGCTCTTCAACTGGTATAATCAGAGATAACGGCGGCAGAAAGGTTTTAGCCTCTCTGCCGCCGTTATTTTAGTCATCCCCTTCTCCGTTAGACCAACCGGATATCATATGCAATTCGCCTGAATCCATATCCATCGCCATGTTATCTCCCATCCTCATCAATAGATCTCCGTCAGAATCTATTGCCATATTGTCAGAGATCGAATAAGCAAAATCTCCGTCCTCAAAATCAAAAAAATGTTTACTCATAATTTTCCTCCATTAGCATTTTCTGAAACGGGGTAATTGAGAAATGAGTGCTTCTATTTCGGCATCATTTGTTTCTACATCGGCAAAAACAATCAACTCGTAAAAATCTTCATCTTTGAGGTTTTTTAAAGCACCAAGCTCATTACAAATATAACAACTGCTCAAATCTATAGTGGCGGCTTTCTTTCGGTTATAGTCGATGCCAAATTTTAATATTTCGATTGCTCTTTGCTTATATTTTTCTAAATTTTTCAAAGCGTGCCTCAAACAGTGATTAATGATCGGATTGATGGAATGATATGTAATTGACTCAACCTGTTTTTTCCTTTTAGCAGAATTGCCTAATTTAAACACATATGCTTTTTCTTCAAATATGGATTTGAAGATATCGTCATGATCCAATATCAATTCTAAAAACTCCTGATCGGCAAAAATACAATTACCAACATCATAGTAACCGCATCCCAAAAACATATAATAGGAATCATAAATGCTATGAAATAAAGCAGTGTCGTTCATGCTTGCTACAAGCCTTGCAAACGCGATACTATTTTCAAACCTAATCCAGATTACCCCCTTATCCTTTGTGAATTCAAATCGATTATGAGCCAATCTTAGCGTTATTCCGTACTCTTCATGAAGATATTTCACGCCGTTAACGGAATGATATTCAACAACATAATCAAGAAAGGTTTTGCCAAATTCATCTGTTTGAGTCATGATAGATGTTCCGTCGTTTGCCAGCAATAAGTCAAACTCGTTTTTGTATAATTGAGGATCGTCTAAATAAGCGTAATATCTAAATCCTTTATTAAATGGTACATTTTCCTTTTCTACCGGCAGTTTATATGCCTCTTCATCCATTAACCGCGCCAATGACACACCGAATATTTTTTCCAAAGGAATAATGAATTCATATTTAAGCGGTCGCACTCCTTTTAACATTTTTGAGAAATTCGCTTTTTCTTTGGTTGCAAATTCGTATGCAGCTTGTCCTTTCATTCCTAATTCGTGCGCAATATTTACTAACAAATGACTATACTTCTTTATCCCCTTTAAACTCATATAGTGGTCGATGTTATTTTTTAAGTTCTTCATACATTTCCCTCCTCGTTTTCTATTATAACACAGAAACTTGAAAAAAGGTAGTCGTATTAGACAACTTTTGTTGTCTTTTTTGACTCTGCCCAAAAATTAAATGAAAAATAATATGGTCAGATTTGACAACAAAGCGAAACCACTGATACTGAGTTTCTTTAAAAAGACATTCACAAATGGCTTTTTATACTTATTTTTAATAAAACGGTTTCACCGTTTTATTGAGCCGCTTATAAGCGGCTCGGGGGCTACGCCGCCAAAAAATGCCGTGTAATGCTGTTCTTGCCGCCATAGGCGGTGCAGGATATTTATCCTGCAATAAAATGGTTATGAAACCATTTTATCAAGAAACAGTATTATAGCCCGTCAGGGCGTAGAAACTCGTATGAGACGCTTTTTGTGCCTTTCGGCACAAAAAGATTCCATTAAAAGTTGTCTACTTTTAATGGAATAATAGTATGACATCTTTATGCGTAATATCCGCACAAAGTGTCATAGTGGGTTTACACACCTTGGGGCACCTTCATTACGGAGGGTGTCCAAAGCGGTCTGCTTTTTTGTCTTTTGCCTCGCTTGACATTTTTTCTGACAGGATTTATACTATGCTTATGATTTCGCACTGCACTAAGCCCTCTATCTGATATGGTAGTTCCTACAGAAAAGAATAAAGAATAGAGAATAGAGAATAAAGAATAAATTCTTTAAAGGAGGCAACGACATGAAATGGAATGATTTATTACAGACCGAGCTGCAAAAGCCCTATTACAAGGAGCTGCGGGCACGGGTCGCTTGGGCGCGCCAACAGGGCGAGGTCTACCCGCCAAAGGAGCGGGAGCTGTTTGCGCTGCAAACCACGGCACCTCTTGCGGTGCGGGTGGTCATTCTGGGACAGGACCCCTACCACGAGCCTGGGCAGGCTATGGGACTTTCCTTTTCCGTGGCCAAGGGTACGCCTCTGCCGCCGTCGTTGCGGAATATTTATCAGGAATTGTATACAGATACGGGCATCATTCCTCCGTCCCACGGGGATTTGACCGAATGGGCACAGCAGGGCGTGCTGATGCTCAACGCTGTTTTGACCGTAAATCGGGGTGCCGCCAACAGCCACGCCGCCTTCGGCTGGCAGCAATTCACCGATGCCATTATCACGGCAACCAACACCCTGCCCCAGCCCATTGTCTATGTTCTCTGGGGCAGCCATGCACAGAAAAAAGCAGAGCTGATTCACAGCTCCGCTCCTCGTCTGATTTTGCGTGCGCCCCATCCAAGCCCTCTGTCAGCCTATCGGGGATTCTTCGGCAGTCGCCCCTTCAGCCAAATCAACGCTTTTTTGCAGCATTTCGGTCAAACGCCTATTGATTGGCGGCTTACGGAGTGAACTCCTTGCAATAGGGTCGCAGGGGACATTGTCCACATTTGGGCGTACGGGCGGTACAAATGTCCCGTCCGAACAGGACGATGCGATGGCAAAAATCGCTGCTTTCCTCCGGCGGGAGAATGGCGCGAAGCTGCCGCTCCACCTGCTCCGGATCCTTGCCCTTTGCCAAGCCCAAGCGGTTGGAAATGCGAATACAATGGGTATCGCAGACCACCGCAGGCTGATGATATAAGTCGCCCAACAATAAATTCGCCGTTTTTCGCCCGACACCGGGGATGTTCAGCAGAGCTTCCATGGTGTCGGGCACTTTTCCACCATGCTCCGACAAAAGCATCTGCGCCGCCAAAATAATGTCCCTCGCCTTGTGGCGATAGAAGCCGCAGGAATGTACCAATTCTTCCACTTCCGCTACATCCGCCGTGGCAAACGCCTCCAGACTGGGATAACGGGCAAAGAGGGCGGGCGTAATGAGATTGACCCGCGCATCGGTGCATTGCGCCGACAGCCGCACGGCGATGAGCAGCTCGTAATCCTTCTCATAATGCAGAGCGCAAACCGGATCGGGATACCGCTCCTTCAAAATATCAATGATGGCTTGTAGCATAAGATACCCTCCAACGCGCACAAAGTGCGCATCATGTTCCGCAAGGAATACATCATTCAAAAAACCGGCTTTGGCTGTTGACAAAGACGGCTTTTGGTGGTGGACGATATAGGACTCGAACAAATGAAAAAGGACACGAGATGTATATATGTCCTTATACTTTTCCACCCATGAACGCCCCGACGCCGACGAGTCGCCGACATCGAGACGAAAACCTGTAATCGCAACAATAACTTTTATTCGCGGAGTGCTGCACTTGTATTGTTCACAAAATGCAAACTCCAACTCCCTATGGCAAACTTTTTTATCAACATTTTTTTAGCATTGCTTGTGTAATAAGCGGTACATTCAAATGCTTGTCATTATATTTACTCATCGTTTGGGTTGCCTGATAGAAGTATTTTTCCCCAATGAGCAAGTACAGATAATCTTTTTTTCCTTCTCTTCTTTGATGAAGACGAAGATCCTGATCTTCAGATTCCCAGTCGGAAAAGCCGTCCTTCAAATGAAGGATAAGTCTTACCTCCTGTTCTCTTCTGTAGGCTTCCCCCTTGTAGCAAAGGCTGTGTTGATAGAGCAAGCGAAGAAGCTGTTGTTTGAGGTTCTTTTTTACCCCTTGAATTTCCGCTTTAAGATCATTCTGATAACCTTTGAATAGCTTCTTTAAATTTTTCTCCATCAGCCGTCTCATTTGAGCAAACGAATACTGCATCTCAACAGTTTGAAAAAAGCCCCAGTTTTCCGGAAAATCAAGGCAGAGATCAACCAAGGTCGATGATTGAAAAGAGACGATCCAACCATCTTTTGAGGCATATCGTTCCTTCATAAAAGGGGAACAACCGTTAGGGCTCAGACAAAGCACCCAAATATTTTTGTTCTGTTTTCGTAACATCTGCGCAGTAATACTCCGTGCAACAAGAAAAAAATCATCATCAATGCTTCCGTCTTCATGCAGTCGACCACACGCATGGTAATATGGCTCTAAAATCATTGTGCCTTCGTTTGCATCAAGAAAATCTTTCATCATGGACAAACGAAATTTGAGCATTTTACCCTCGACAATTTTTTCTTTTACACGAGCACTTGTGTAGTGGTAGTACTGCGTGCAATTCCTTTTCGGATTATCACTTGGTGCGAAAAGAGACAATTCCAATCCGACTTGCGACAATGTTTTCTTCGACATGACTCACTCTCCAGTAGCGTAAAGGCTGTTGATCATACAAGGGAAGATGTTTCGCAGAATGCTGTATATAGTTATTATACATCATCTTGTCAACCTCGTTTGAACGCACAGAAATCCCGGCATCAGCAAAATGCTGACGCCGGGGCGAAAAACTGGAATTGCAACAATGGCTTTCATTCGCAGACTGCTTTCTGATAAATCGCATCACCAATGATTTGTGCTGCCTGTTTGTTGGATTCTTCCATGGCATGCGTGTAGACATCCAGACTGAATTTGGCATCCTCGTGGCCCAGCCTTGCTTGAATGGTCTTGGGCTGAATGCCCTGTGCAGCCATCAAAGAAGCGTTGACATGACGGAGCTTGTGGAATTGGATTCTGCGGAGATTCTCCTCTCGCAAGAGCTTGCGGAATTTCTGACTGTAATAATTCGGGTAGTATGGCTCTCCCAACTCGTTCTTGCTGATGAGGTATGGATCACTGACGAAAGCGGCTCCGGCAGAGAGCTTTTGCTCCATTGCTTGCAAACGGCGCAGACGCAGACGCTCCATAAGCTGTGGTGGAATGTCGAGAATACGGTTTCCGGCTTCCGTCTTGGTGTCCTTTTCCATGACAACACCATCCACGCAAATACGGCTCTTAGTGATTGAAATTTTATCCTGATTCCAGTCAATATCGGACAGGCGCAGAGCAAGCAGCTCCCCACGGCGAAGTCCCAAACAAAGCTCCATGTGAACACCCAACTCTAAATCTGTGCCTTCGGCAGCAGCCATGAGCTTTGCAATCTCGCCCATGGAATAGGTCTGGAACTTCATCTTCTTGGTATGTACCACCTCTACGCCGATGCAAGGATTCTTATGGATAATCCCGACCAAAACGGCTTTGTCCATGGCAGCACGAAGATTGGCAAGGACATTTTTCTGCATCTTCTCGGAAAGAGGCTTTCCGGAGGAGGGAGAGGAGGCTGCAATCTTGTTGATCCATTCCTGCACCATGAGATTGTCTAAATCCTGCACTCGGACATGACCAAGACATTCCTTGATGTAAAGGCGAATCTGAATTTCGTATGTTGCCAAAGTGGTAGGGCTGATTCGTCCACAAACATATTCTTTCATCCACTTATCCATCCACTCGGAAACAGTGAGAGGATTTTCGCGAAGATAGGTTCCCTGAGCAAGCTCGGAAAGGATTTCCGTCTTGCGGCGTTCTGCCTCGCGCTTGGTGTTGTAGCTTTCATACCTTCGATTTCGTTTGCCTGTCAAACGGTCTGGTGGGAGTTCCACCGTGATTTGGTAAACAGAGGAACCATCTTTGCGTGTCCGCTTGCGGATACTCGCTGTGGCATGTGTCGGCTTCACGATACCGCTCCCTCCCCCATGAGTGTCGACATTTTGTTAAAGAACGCATTTGTTTCTTGGAGGCATTGTATTGTTCGAAAAATCTGAGCATTTTGACAGGATTCCTCCTCGAAAACGATTTGAACATTCATAAGATATTGGGATTTGCCTTTTGCCTTACGGCGCTTGACTTTGATAGACTCAATTTGAGGTTGCATATTCGCACCATCCTTTCATAATTATTTGGATCACAGATCACTTTTGACTTCGATAGCAGAGTCGTGCGACATAAACTTGTCGAAATTTCTACGAGAAACGAAGTAATTTTGGCCTATGCGCAGATAATTCATTGCCTTGACCAACAAGAGCGCTTTACGGTAGTCCAAGCCTGTCTCGGTCTGGACGTCTGCAACGGTGAGAAGCTTGGTATCTCTCACAGTTTCACCCCCTTTCTTCTTCGGCTAAATCCTGCTTCACTTGGTCGAAGACGGCTTGCCGCTTTTGTACTGTTGCAGATGTGCTCAGATTGTCGGAAGGCGTATCCTCTTCGTCGCTCTGCACATCGGGATCGCAAAACTCACGGACAATGATTAGGTCATGTGAAATGCCACCGATTTTGCGCCGGTAAGTGGATTTGTTTTGATCCGTGATGATACGCCCCTCCTTGCGCCACGCTTTTATGAGCTGAGCCTTATTGGTGTATCCATATTCGTTGAGAAAACGCTGAAATATTGGAGGGAAAATTGCCACCTCACGCAGCAGGTTTGAAGGTGCTTGGCGGTATCTTGGGATGTTTTTTCCTTCGTAGATTTTCCCAAATCGCTCACTGCACCGACTATCGTCCTCGAATTTTTGATGATGAATTCCAAGCCACGAGAGCAGATCAGCGTATGCCTTTGTTGACATATCGGAAGAACCAAAGAACTCTGTCTCACGCGTAAAAATAAATTCCCTGAGAGCCTTCAAATCGAATTCAATTCCCAACGCTTTTTTGGCAAGGACTGCCGTTGTGAGAAGTAAGCCGCCATATTGCTGCGCTCTACGGTCAGCTAAAGGTGATTCGGGGAGTAGCTTCCTGAAGCTTTCTACTTTTTTTCGATAAAGCTCTACTACCCGTTCCTCACCAAGCTTGATGATGAGGTCGGCAAGCATGGGAGCGGCAAATCCATAATTCTCACGACAGACAGTCACAATTCGATTTGCATGGGCAGCGGATTCGGTAAGCTGTCCTGAAACCTCAAAAATACGCACCGGAATACCCGCCTGCTTCGCTTGGCATCTGTCAGAGAGCCGTTCCTCGCCAATACTGATGATGGAGGTGTGAAATGATGGTTGCTCTTTCAATAGGCACTCCTTGCTCAATCGTTCCTTATCTACGCCTTCGGATATTGAATAGACAACCCCCGAAAGGTCGCGTATCTCAGTTTTGCTGAGCTCATCCATGACAACCACAGCTCCACAATTTCCATTCATTCGGGACAACAAAGCATTCTTTGTTGCAGCCCAAGTCCAAAGACCTCCTGTGCGGTAGCAACGGTCGCCGACAATATCGGTTGTTGATCTCATTCCTAATTGAGGACGGAAGAAGGTAGACGCTGCAAGGCAACCAGCCGTGGACTTTCCGGAGCTGCTAATCCCAGAAATTGAGAAGATTGGATTCAGTATTGGGACATGTCTGTGTAAAAAGCCGACCGTCACGGCAGAAAGTGCTGCTATCAGAACAAAGCACAGACCGGTGTGGGACAATATGTCGTTGACAACCATGTCGCGCCACAGATCAAAACTGCCCGAAGGCTGAACATCGATGATACCATTGTAGGTAGAGCATACCGCACCTACGGTGTGATAGGCTCGATAGGTAAGCCCTAAAGCTGCCTCAACCCATCCCAAATCACGATGAAAATACGCAATCTCACCACTAAAGGACTCGAACTGCTGATTGAGGTAGCTTTGAAGCACATCAATTCGCTTTGAAGAAACACTTGCTCCACGAGCGTTCAATCTTGCCGCAATTCCGTTTTCGGCAATTTCAGAACGAGCCAAAAGACATTGCCTAAAATCACCCTCAGGTGTCTTAAATTTCACCACGACAAAATAATCCTGTGTTTCGATGCAACGCAGAATTTTGATGACCCGAATATCCTTCCCCCAAGGGGTGAAGATAACATCATCCTTGTCTGCAACGACTTCACCATAATAACCGTCGAAGCTCCCAACGCGGTAGCCTCTATTTTGAATAGATGACATATAGAATATCATCTCCTTCCTTCTAAGTGTTTATCTACGCGTAGCATCACTATAATAACACACAACTTTTAGGAAGTCAATATGGGGCAAAATTTGCTATATTGTGAGTTTTCCGAACTTTTTGCGCAAATTTATGAGTGCGTGTTTTGAGGAGATATGTGCTTGTCCGATACCGATAAGTCCTCGGGATGAATTCTCAAAAAAGCGAGAGAATTGCAATTTTTCCATCAAAAAAACGCCCTAAAATTTTTTGAAAAAAATTTTTCATGCCCTCCGTGTGCTCCACGGATGCTCTGGGGGGACCTTCTCGGTCATTAAGATAATATCTGTACGAAAGAGGATATGTCTCGTGTCAGGAGGCCTTTTTACGACCTTTCTTCTTGGATGGTGTAACAGGTGGAGCTGCTTCTGCTTCACCCTCCTTCGATCCTTCCTTGTTGAAGGGAACTAAAGTCCATTCCTTAACCTTAGGACTCAGGGGGTGGTACTGAGTGGAACTTACACCGTCCGAAATACTGAGCATGGAGATTCCCCTCAATGCAGTTAACAGCGCCCTCTCTCTTGCTTGGAAGACTTTCAATGCTGCTTTTCCACGGCCAGGGCAGTAGACCACTGTATTCGCTTCTTGGGCTGCTGTAAGGATGACTTTTTCGTTCTCTGCATAATACTCAGAATCCTCATTTCGTAAATGGAAGTCGCCAATGCAGGAAAACAGATTGCAGATGATGACACTTCCGAAGCCCAAGCGTACTGCATTTTCCATCACATGGCAGGTGGAGGCATCTACGCAAATGCTGTCAGAGGTTCCTGCAACAAGCATCAAAACAAGCAGCTTAGGCTTCTTTTCGTCCCATACCTTTTCCAAAGAGTAACGATGAAGACCATCTGCGCTGAGATGTGCGGTAGTTGAAACTGTGGATGAAATAGATTTCATTAGACATACTCCTATCTGAAATTTTGAAAAGGAACAAATTGGCCACCAAATGACCCAACATAAGAATAAAGAGAAAAAACAGTCACAGCGTGGCTGTTTTTTCTAATTTGAGGCAGGAAAGGGTGTGAACGAAATGAAACGGTATCGATTTGCCTCAACAATCGCAGCAAAGGATGTAGACTTGCGGGACTACGAAGATATCATCCTGGAAGCAGCGAACGAAGTAATCCCTAACAGGAAACTCAAAGTAGGAAGAAATGACTTTAGGGTGGAATATATCACCAGAGGAGAAGCCATAGCACTTGGAAGACTGCTTGCTAAGACCAAGCTTTGGAAATACCATATAGATGCACCAAAATTATTCATTGGTGAAGAAATGGAGGAATAAATGAGAGAATATATTAGCGTTGCTGAAATACAAAAATATTACCTTCCCATCAGCCAAAAGAAGATCCGCGCATTTTGCAAAATGTACTTGAACTGTAAAACAATCGGAAAAAGGATATTCGTCAGCAGGAAGGCGTTGGAGGAGCTTCTGAACAGTCCGGAGCAGACAAAATTTCCTCTGTAATTGTGGCAGGGGCAATAGAAACGGGCATGATGCAGACAATGGCAAACTCGTTAGAAATGAGAAACATAGCAGAACAGTAACCATCATCGAGCAAGTCTGCCCATTCGCAAAGCTGACGATCGAAATCTACGGCGGCATACATCAAGCTGACATCGTATTCCGTTTCTGCGAACAGACAGTAGCCGCCATCGTCATGGTCGATGTGGCGGGCTTCTCCGTATTCCCTGTCGAGAATGGCAACATTTGCTTTTACACAGGAATGCACTTCCTTTGGCAGAGAGGCAGAAAGATGTGCGTAATCAAATAGGGTGCCAATGCGATAGAGCACGGAAGTCACCACCTTCCCGAGCTTGAAGTTGAAACAGATTCTTGATAAACACGAATAGTCACTCCTTATCAATAGAAATTGCCGGAAGGATGGTGTATCCTTCCGGCGTTGATATGTTTGCTCTCTGTGTGGGGGAAACAGGGAAACAGGGAATTTCGAATGAAAACTATGCTGTCCTCAAGGAAATTCGAGGCAGCTCCAATTCCTTACACCAAAGGAAAAACAGGGGAATTCCTTGGAAATGGCGAAACCCCCGTGGACTTGCGCCCACGGGGATTCCTGATAATTGGTTATTTCTTCTTCAATGCAGCGGCCTTTTCACGAAGCTCCTTTGCTTTGTTGAAGTCTTTTCTTGCGTTGGCAAACTCGTACCCTGGGCCATCGTTCTTGGCTCTCGCCCATTCTTTTTTAGCGCGTTTCTCGATGGTGTCTGCGGTAGATTCCCAACGCTTAATCCTTGTTTGGTCTGTGATTGGCATGATAGACCCCTTCCTTACTTTGATGCACGAACCAAAAGGAACACGATATTGTTGCAGCTGATGCAGGGAGGACAGCGATTTCCCTTTACGCAAGTAATCTCATTCCGACATTTCGTACACCGATAAATGCCTGATACCTCAATCGTTCTACCGGTCGTAACATTTGTAGTCATTTCTCTAACTCCTTGCAGGCAGATTACCAATCGTTGTAACGTTTATTATCCGTGGGGATTGAAGCCTTTAAGCGTTCGTTTTTTTCTTTCATCTCATAGTACTTATCGCTCAGAGGCCGTCCGGTTTCCTTCGATTTGCGTTCAGCTTCTCGAAGCATTCTATCCGCTCTTTGGGTTGTACTCTTCATTGCTGAAGTGAGATTCTTTTTAGCGAAATCCGAAAAAGACATTCCGTTTCCTCCTTTCTTGTGAAAATATCAAATACTTTTGATTGAGTCCTTAATGATCCTCCTGATGGATTTCTCGGAGTAATCATATTTTTTCGCCAAAAGACCGATGTTTGTACCATCGTATTCTTCGACAATCTTGCGCTTGATGCATTGGGGGTTGAAAAAGCGAACAGGGAAGGTAATTTGCTGCCCCTTGAACAGGCGGTACATCTCCATTGCCATGTCTGTTCCCATGGCTTCGCTGATCTCACGGTAGATGTGATTGAGCAGTTCTTTGTCTGTTTTCGCCATTTTCACCACCTCTATGTCGGATTCTATCACATTATGTGTCGCAAGTAAAATCCCGTTGTCCTTATGTTTGTCCATATTTCCCTCCAAAAAGCAAAAAAGTCCATGCAAGCAAGGCTCACATGGATCACAGAAATAATATACGACTATACTTTTGGAGCTTACCCCTGCGCCGACGAACACGCCGACAGCATTGATGCAAATAGATAGAAATGGGCAAAAACAGATAGAAATACCAGGAATCCGAAAAGCCTCGGAAGCAGAGGAAGGGCAACACACGGATAGAAATGGATGAAACAAAAAAAGAACAGCTGCCACCAAATGGTAGCAACTGTTTCTGGTGGACGATATAGGACTCGAACCTATGACCTTCCGCACGTCAAGCGGATGCTCTAGCCAGCTGAGCTAATCGTCCGTAGCGAGGCTTATTATACTCCATGCCTTACGGTTTGTCAAGCATTTTTTTGCTTTATTCGCAAAAATTTTCCCAAAGGAGGAATATGGCGATTGTAGAGGGTCAAATCATGGTTGTAGGGGAAGTTCACAAACCTACCGTGTGTTACGATTCCGAAACAATTCGTCGGCGGGCGATTCGTGAATCGCCCCTACTATCTTGTTAACGCTAAAACGTTATGCCACCCCGTAGCGCGCGGCATCCTTGACGCGCCTTTGCGCAGAAGTTCGCCACGGGGGAAACCGTGGCGATTAGGATTATTCTGCTAAAAGAAGCTCGGCGATTTGGATGGTATTGGTTGCGGCACCTTTGCGCACCTGGTCGCCGCAGCACCACAGGCACAGGCCGTTTTCGTCCGTCAGGTCGGGACGGATGCGGCCGACGAAGACCAAGTCCTGATCGGAGGTATCCAGGGGCATGGGGTACTGCTTGTTGTTTAGGTCATCCACCAGCTTGCAGCCGGGGGCGTTGGCAATGGCCTGCCGTGCTTCCTCCACGGATACGGGACGGTCAAAGTGCAGATTCAGGGAAATGGAATGGCTGCGCACCACAGGCACCCGCACGCAGGTGCAGGAAACCTTCAGCTCCGGCAGATGGAGCAGCTTGCGGCTCTCGTTTTGCATTTTCATTTCCTCGCTGGTGTAGCCAAAACATTCCTCTCCGCCGATTTGGGGGATGAGGTTATAGGCGATGGGGTAGGCGAACACCTTGGGTTCGTAGGTCTTGCCCTGTCGCTGGGCTTCGATTTCTCCTTCCAGCTCCACGGGGCCGCCGGCACCTGCGCCGGAAACCGCCTGATAGGTAGAAGCTACGATGGAATTGATTTTGGCGAGCTGATGCAGCCCTGCCAGAGCCACTACGGAAATAATGGTGGAGCAGTTGGGATTAGACAGAATGCCCTTATGCCACTTCACATCCTCCGGATTGACCTCGGGAATGATGAGAGGCACATTGGGATCCAGACGGAAAGCGGAGGAATTATCTACAAAGACCGCGCCTGCCTTCACAATATGGGGCGCAAATTCCCGTGCGATGTCGCTCTCTGCGGCACCCAAGACGATATCCAGCCCTGCAAAGGCATCGGGGGTGGTTTCCTCTACAAGGATGTCCTGCCCCTTCCATTGCAGCAGCTTACCCGCCGAGCGGGCACTGGCAAACAGGTGTAATTCGGAGATGGGGAACTTCCGTTCCTCCAAAATCCGCATCATTTCCTGACCTACGGCACCGGTGGCTCCCAAAATACCAAGTTTATACTGTTTCATGGTACGACCTCACTTCACAAAAGCATTATACAGGACCCGCACCGCAGCGGTGTAGTCCTTCTTATCCACGCCCACCAGGATGTTCAGCTCCTCGGGGCCTTGGGATATCATACGAATATTGATGTTGGCCTCGCCGAGTGCGAGGAAAATTTTTGCTGCCGTGCCGGTACGATAGGCCATTTTGCGACCCACTACGGCAATAATCGCCAAGCCCTCCGTCACCTTGATGGAGTCGGGGCGCATTTCCCGCCGCAGATCCTCCGTAATGGAATACAGATGAGGCGTGAGCTTTTCGGCGGGGCAGACCATGGTGATGCAGTCAATGCCCGTGGGGGTATAACAAATGGGCACGGTGTTGTTTTCAAAAATCTCTGCCATATTGCGCAGATTGCCAACAGAGCCTGCCATGCCCTTTTTATGGATGGTAACGGCGGCGTAGTCGCATTTTCCCGCAACACCGGTGACGAAGCGTTCCCGCTCAGCGGCGTCCTCCTTGAATTCCTCACAAATCAGCGTGCCCGGATGCTCCGGTTCGTTGGTGTTGCGAATGTTCAGGGGGATATTCTTTTCCCGCACAGGGAATACGGTCATGTCGTGAAGCACCTGCGCGCCGCTGTAGGAAAGCTGTCGCAGTTCACTGTAAGTAGCCCGTTGGATGGGACGGGGATTCTCGACCAAATGGGGATCTGCCATAAGAATGCCGGATACATCCGTCCAGTTTTCATAGACATCCGCATTCAATGCCGCCGCAGCCAAAGCACCGGTGATATCCGAGCCGCCGCGGGTAAGGGTGCGGATTTTTCCGTCAGGCATCAGGCCGTAAAACCCGGGAATGACGGCGCAGCCGTCTCCTACGATGCGTTGCAGGGCAGCATAGGATTTTTCCTGATCGATGGTGCTGTCGTAGTGAAAATACAGCCAATCCACGGCATCCACAAAAGGGAAGCCCAGATATTCCGCCATAAGCCGGGCAGACAGATATTCTCCCCGGGAAACCAGCTCCTCGCGACTCATTTGCCCCTGCATACGGGCTTCGATGGCATCCAGCTCCCGTTCGATGGGGAATTCCAGACCCAAATCATCCCGAATGGCGATATAACGCTCCCGCACGGTCTGAAAAATAGACTCGCAAGACACGCCATAGCGCAGATGGGCGTCGCAGAGATAGAGCAGGTCAGTGATTTTATTGTCCTCGGGGAAGCGTTTCCCCGCCGCAGACACTACCACGACCCGCCGTGCCGCATCGGAGCGAACAATGTTCGCTACCTTTCGGTACTGTCCGGCATCGGCCATGGAGGTGCCGCCGAATTTCAAAACTTTTAACATAGTTTCTCCTATCAGATAGATGCGATAAAGCGATCCTTGCGGGTCTTGGTTCAGGCGTGGACTTCCGCGACGGATGACCAAACTGTCCTGTAATACTATTATTTCATTAAAAGTAGACAACTTTTAATGGAATCTTTTTGTGCCAAAAGGTACAAAAAGCGTCTCATGCGAGTTTCTACGCCCTTACGGGCTATAAAAAGTAGCCATTTGGCAATGTCTGCTTTTTCAAAGAAGCTCGGTATAAAACATTATATGTCGCAGGGCACGGTTCTGCCCGTAAAAGCTCTGTTTGCCGATATAACATGCGCTCGGTCTTGTCCTGTGAGCAGCAGGGAAGTTCCTTCTGTCAAAGACAAGTGTGCTTCGGAGAAAAACACTTGCATTTTTGTGCAAGATATTATATCATATTAGCGAGAAGAACGCAAGAAAAAGATTGTTTTTTACGAACCGCGGAAGGGTGGGAGCGATGCAATTTTTCAAATACTGCGGCGCAGGCAACGACTTTGTACTTTTGGATAATCGGGATGGGAAGTGGACGGACTACCCCGCCTTGGCGCGCCGTTTGTGTGACCGTCACTTTGGCGTGGGTGCTGACGGCTTGATGCTCTTGGAACAGCCGGAGCAAGGCGGCGATGTCAAAATGGTGTTTTACAACAACGACGGCAGCCCTGCGGAAATGTGTGGCAACGGTGCCCGTTGTATCTGCCGCCACTGCCACGACTTTGGCCTGTCGGGAGAGGTGCAGTGCATCGAGACCCCTGCGGGCATGGTAACAGGTAAGCGCATCAGCGAAACGGAGTACCAAATCGCCCTGAATCCCGTGAGCGTTTTCGATTGTCAGGCGGATTGTACCTATATAGAATTGGGGACACCGGGGATCCCCCATGCAGTTGTTTCCGGCGATTTGGAAGAAAGTCGGGAAAGTCTGCGGGAGCTTGCGAAAACCTTCCGCTATCGCTTCCCCCGTGGAGCCAATGTCAATTTGTGGCAACGAACAGGAGAAAATGCCATTCGTCTGATGACCTTTGAACGGGGCGTGGAGGATTTTACCTTGGCCTGCGGCACGGGCACGGGAGCCACCATTTATGCTCTGTGGAAGGCGGGGATTGTCACGGGACAGAACACCGCCGTGCAGACGGAGGGCGGTCTGCTCCATGTTACCGTAGAGAACGAAACCATTCTGCTCACGGGCCCTGCCCTGTGTACTTTTACAGGAATCTTTTCCCTCTGAAGGATACCGAACGGTCTGCGTGCCGTTCCCTGCAAATGCACCATGTCCCTTACAAAAATCAAAAAAATCTTCGTTTTTGTACAAATTGCCTATGTGATTTTTTGGAAAAATCTGTTATAATGGTATCGTTGAACAAGTCGCCCTTGCGACTTATTTCGTGGGTACTGCGCAGCAATAGAATTGAGAAAAGGGGCGATTTGGATGTTTTCCATCGGTGACACCGTACTTTATGGCCATGAAGGGGTCTGTACTATCGAGCGGATGGAGGAAATGAAGGTGGGCCGCAGTAAGACGCAGTATTTTGTGCTGCGTCCCGTGTATCATAACAGCTCCACGGTTTTTGTCCCTGCCGCCAATGAGCAGCTTTTGCAAAAAATGCGCCCCATCCTGACAAGGGAGGAAATCGATTGCCTGTTGCAGCAGGCGGCACAGACGGAATCGGAATGGATCGACGATGCCGCCGAGCGCAAGGCCGCATTCCAAGCCATTTTGGCTGCCGGCGAGCGGGCACAGCTCCTGCAAATGCTGCGGCTTCTGTATCTGCACCGTCAAGCACTGCAACAAAGAGGGAAGCATCTGCGCACCTCCGATGATCAGCTCCTGCGGGATGCGGAAAAGCTGCTCCATGACGAATTTGCCTTCGTTCTGCAAATTCCTCAGGCGAAGGTGAGCGAATATATCCGCAGTCGTATGGAAAAAACTGCCTGAATATTACAAGGAAAGGAATCTTTTATGGCAAAGCAAATCAGTACTGACAAGGCTCCCGCCGCCATCGGCCCCTATTCTCAGGCCGTGCAGACGGGGAATCTTCTTTACACCTCCGGCCAGATTCCCATCGATCCCAAGACCGGAAACATTGAAGCCGCTGATATCACGGCTCAGACCGTGCAGGTCATGGAGAATTTGAAGGCCGTTTTGGAAGCGGCAGGCAGCGACCTGACTAAGGCCGTGAAAACCCTGTGCTTCCTGACAGATATGGGCAACTTCGCCGCCTTCAACGAGGTCTATGCCAAGTATTTCACCGGCAAGCCCGCCCGAAGCTGTGTCGCCGTCACCGCCCTCCCCAAGGGCGCCTTGGTGGAAGTGGAAGTCATCGCTGAACTTTAATCAGACTGTCAGAAAATATTGTAGGGGAGGTTCATGAACCTCCCACGCAGTACAAATGTTTCGTTTTTTCGCCAATTTACGGCGCATGCGCAATATTTATGTGAGGGCGATTCGTGAATCGCCCCTACGATGCAAGCTCTTTGACACGCTCCTTTCATACAAAACAGCCCCCGAGAATCCCTCGGAGGCTGTCGTTTTTTGATGTTTACAGGAACAAATAGCCGCAGGCGATACCGGCGATGGCAGAGCATACTACTATAATAATGGGGCTGATTTTTTTCAGTGCCAGCACCAGCATGGTGGCGAAGATGGCGGCGGAGCAGAGAAACTCCGGTTTCAGGATGGCTTCCCATGCGATGCCGCTGTGGAAGAACACCGTGGGAAGCATACCCCAAACGGCACCTGCCATCAGACCCACCACGGTTGCCCGCAGGGAGAACATGGCACCGGACACCAATTTGCTTTCCTTAAAGCGGATGTAGCAGCGGGCGACGATGAGAATGACCAAAAACGAGGGCAGCACCACGCCCAAGGTAGCGCAAATGGCACCCAAGACACCGGCGCACTCCGTTCCCACATAGGTGGAGATATTTACGGCAAAGGGGCCTGGGGTGGATTCGGACACGGCGACAAAATCTACGATTTCCTCTACGCCCATCCAGCCCTTTTCCACCACCTTCTGCTGAATCAGGGGCAGCATGGCATAGCCGCCGCCGAAGGTGAACAGGCCGATGGTGAAGAAGGTAATAAACAGATCCAATAAAATCACTTCATCCACCCCTTTCTGCGGGCGATGCCGCAATACACGCAGCCCGCCACGGCGCAAAGCGCGATCAGAGCAATGACGCTCCAATCCAAAATCGCAGACCAAACAAAGGCGGCGACCATCACCGTCAGACCGAAGATGCCGTGGTCTGCCCGCTTGTAGAAGTTGACCACAGCCTTGACGATCAGCGACAGGACACCTGCGCGGATGCCGAAGAAGGCATACTGCACCACAGGATAGTCCATAATGGAGCGCAGGAAGAAGGCGATTGCCATAATGATCATAAGGGAGGGGAGCACCACGCCCAAGGTGGCGGCAGCCGCACCCAGGATGCCACAGGTACGAAAACCCACAAAGGTTGCGGAGTTGATGGCAATGGGGCCGGGAGTGGATTCGGCAATGGCGACAATATCGGAGATCTCCTCCTTGGCGATGAGTTTGCGTTTTTCCGTCGTCTCATACTCGATCAGGGGGATCATGGCATAGCCCCCGCCGAAGGTAAAGGCACCGATTTTCAAGAAGATTCCAAATAATTGCAGGGCAGATTGACTGCGTTCTTTCCAAGTCATAGGCAAATTTCCTCCTTTTTTCCATCATAGTATACTTCAATTTGGGCAAAAAGGCAAGAACGAAGTTATCTTTGTAAAAAAGTTTGAAATTTTTTTAAAAATTCAAGAAAAACAGTTGAATTTTGTTTCATTTTATCATAGAATAGTGCGGGTAAATTCCAGACAAAAATTTTGCTCCCGCGAGGTATTATGCTGCACGTTGTTTTAGTCGAACCGGAGATTCCCCAGAACACGGGAAACATCGCCCGCACCTGCGCTGCCACCGGCACGGTGCTCCATTTAATTGAGCCCTTAGGCTTTGATATTTCTGCCGCCGCTGTCAAGCGGGCAGGCTTGGATTACTGGCATTTGGTGGATGTACGGGTCTATTCCTCTCTTGCGGATTTCTTCGCCAAGAATACCGTGGCGCAAAAGCGGCTGTTTTCCACGAAGGCTCCCCGCGCCCATTCCGAGGCGGACTACGCCGACGAATGCTATCTCTTTTTCGGCAAGGAAACCAAGGGTCTGCCCGAGGATTTTTTGGAAGAGAACTACGATGACTGTGTGCGCATCCCCATGCGGGAAGAAGCACGGAGCTTGAATCTGAGCAACAGTGTGGCGGTAGCCGTGTTTGAAGCCCTGCGGCAGCAGAATTTCCCTCATTTACAGGATTACGGAAAAATGAAACATGGAGGAACACTATGAACTACAACAAGAAATCTGTAGAACAAATCGATGTGTCCGGCAAGAGAGTCCTTTGCCGTTGCGATTTCAATGTCCCCACCAAGGAAGGCAAAATCACCAGCGACAAGCGCATCGTAGCCGCTCTGCCCACCATTGAGTATTTGGTGAAGCAGGGTGCCCGCGTCATTCTCTGCTCCCATATGGGCAAGCCCAAGGGTGAGTGGAAGCCCGAGCTGTCCCTGAAGGTCGTTGCTGACCGTCTGAGCGAGCTGCTGGGCAAGCCTGTCATCATGGCCGCCGATGTGGTTGGCGAGGATGCCAAGGCCAAGGCCGCTGCTTTGCAGGATGGCGAAGTGATGATGCTGGAAAATGTTCGTTACGAAAAGGGCGAGACCAAGAATGATGCCGAGCTGTCTAAAGAACTGGCTTCTATGGCTGATATCTTTGTCAACGATGCCTTCGGCACTGCGCACCGCGCCCACTCCTCCACCGCAGGTGTGGCAGATTATCTGCCCGCTGTCTGTGGTTATCTGGTGGAGAAGGAAGTTTCCATCATGGGCAAGGCTTTGGCTGACCCTGCCCGTCCCTTCGTTGCCATTTTGGGTGGCGCAAAGGTGTCCGACAAGCTCAATGTCATCAACAATCTGCTGGAAAAGGTGGATACCCTCATCATCGGCGGCGGTATGGCATATACCTTCCAGGTCGCCAAGGGCTACACCGTGGGCAAGTCCCTGCTGGATAAGGAAAAGGTGGAATACTGCAAGGAAATGATGGCCAAGGCCGAGGCCAAGGGCGTCAAGCTCCTGCTGCCCATCGATGTTGTTGTGTCTGCAAACTTCCCCAGCCCCATCGATGCCCCCATCGAAGTCAAGACCGTTCCTGTCAGCGAAATTCCTGATGACATGGAAGGCATGGATATCGGCGAAGAAACCCGCAAGCTCTTTGCAGAGGCATGCAAGGAAGCCAAGACCGTGGTTTGGAACGGCCCCATGGGCGTGTTCGAGAACCCCACGCTGGCCCGTGGCACTATCGCCGTGGCACAGGCTTTGGCAGATGCCGATGCCATCACCATCGTTGGCGGCGGCGACAGCGCAGCAGCCTGCGAGCAGCTGGGCTTTGCCAAGGAAATTACCCATATCTCCACCGGCGGCGGCGCAAGTCTGGAATTCTTAGAAGGTTTGGAGCTCCCCGGTATCGCCTGCCTGCAGGATAAGTAATTTCACAATATAAAAAAGGATTATTTGGGCCCTTCTGCCCATTGAAATAGATAAGGAGTAAAACTATGAATCGCAAGTATCGTAAGACCCTCATTGCAGGTAACTGGAAAATGAACAAGACCCCCTCCGAGACCAAGGCATTTATGACCGAACTGAAGGCCATTCTGCCCAAGGGTCGTTGGTGTGATATCGCCCTGTGCGTTCCCGCTGTCTGCATCCCCGCCGCTGTCCGCGCTATGCGTGAGACCCGTATCGGCATCGGCGCAGAGAACTGCAATGCCAATGCTTCCGGCGCCTATACCGGTGAGATCTCCACCTCCATGCTGGTAGACGCCGGCTGTAAGTATGTCATTATCGGTCACTCCGAGCGTCGCGCCATGGGCGAGACCGATGCCGATGTGAACGCCAAGACTCTGGCTGTGCTCAACGCCGGCCTGACTCCCATTGTCTGCTGCGGCGAAACTCTGGAGCAGAGAGAAAGCGGCATCACCGAGGAATGGATCACCATGCAGATGAAGCTGGCTCTGGCCAACATTCCTGAAGACAAGATCCGCAAGGTCGTGATCGCTTATGAGCCCATTTGGGCCATCGGCACCGGCAAGACTGCTACCCCCGAGCAGGCTGAGGAAGTCTGCCAGCTCATCCGCAGTGTCGTTCGTAAGCTCTTCGGCTCCAAGAATGCCCGTGCTACCACCATCCTTTACGGTGGCTCCATGAACGAGAAGAACGCCTATGATCTGTTGGCTCAGCCTGACATCGACGGCGGCCTCATCGGCGGCGCAAGTCTGGTACCTGAGAAGTTCGTCAAGATCATCGAGGATGCCAACCAGCCTATCGTCTAATGAATATAGTCTGAAAGGGAACGGCGCAAGCCGTTCCCTTTCAGACTATCAAAAAACTTTGTAGGGGAGGTTCACGAACCTCCCGCGCGGCTCAAAAGTTTCGTTTTCTTACATAATTTTCGGCGAATCCAAAACATTTCATAGGCGGGCGATTCATGAATCGCCCCTACGATGCAGGTTCTTTGACACGCTCAAAACCGAGAGCGGGTGGCTCTCGGTTTTACAATAGCTCTTGGAAGCGTTCTTCAAATTCCCGTGCGGCAAACTCCCGCAGGGCGTTGCAATAGTCCTCATAGGCGGCAAGTATCGCTTTTGCTTTGGGGGATAAGACCGCACCTCCTCCGTTTTTTCCGCCTGTAGTGGATAAAAGCAATTCAAAGCCCAGCTCCTGTTCGGCTGTTTTCATGATGCTCCATGCCTTGGAGTAGGCCATCGCCATGGATGCGGCGGCGGCACGCAGGGAATGATGCTCCTCTACCCGCCGCAATAGCTGGGCGACACCCGGGCCGAAGCACTTTCCCTCTCCAAAAATTCGCACGGTCAGCACCGGTCTGAATTTCTGTTCCATGTGCTCAGTATACCACACAACGCCTCCCTTCGTCAACTTTTACGGTTGACGGAGGCGCAAAAATGTGTTATCCTATTTTCAGAATAACGCTCTGAGAGACCCCTACAATATGGAAGATAGCGAATTGGAAATGTAGGGGAGGCTCCCGTTGTACGCATCACCGATAGAAAATACATTTGGAAATGCAGGAGAATCCCCATGAATTTTGCAACAAGCTTACAAATTCAAAAGGGCATTACGGCGATCATCGGCAGTGGTGGCAAGACTTCCCTTTTGTGCCGACTGGCCTCGGAGCTGTCGGGGCGGGTGCTGATTTGTACCACAACCCATATGTTCCCGCCGGAGCAATTTCCCTTTGCTTTGCGAGCCGAAGCATGGAAGGGCGTGCTGTGCATCGGAACGCCCACGGCTTCGGGCAAAATCACTGCTCCGTCCCAGAGCTTTACAGAACTGTCTGCCCTGGCAGACTACATTTTGGTGGAAGCCGACGGCTCTAAGCATCTGCCCCTCAAGGCCCATGCGCCTCACGAGCCGGTTATTCCACCGCACTGCAATCAGGTGATCACCGTGGTGGGTGCCTCAGGTCTGAATCGTCCCATCGAGGCGGCCGTTCACCGTTCGGAACGCTTTTTCACCCTGACGGGGAGCTCTGTCGCAACTCCCGAAGCAGTCGCACTGGCTCTGCAAACAGAACGATTGGGAGATAAAATTTTCATTCATCAGGCCGATACCCACGCAGAAGAAGCCCTTGCTTTGGCGGCATGTCTGCCCAAGCCCCTGTGGATCGGCTCGGTACGAAAGGGAGAAATCAAATGCTTGTATTGATTCGGGGTGCCGGTGACCTCGCCTCCGGTATTGCCCTGCGCCTGCATCACAGCGGCTTTTCTGTGGTTATGACGGACTTGCCCCGTCCCACGGCCATTCGCCGTACCGTCAGCTTTTCTCAGGCGATTTTGCTTGGCAGAACGCAGGTCGAGGATGTGACCGCCGAGCTTGCAAATCACGCAGAAGAAGCAATTTCTATCATAAATCGTGGAAATATAGCAGTTTTGGCTGACGAAAACTGCGATTGTCTGGGACTTTTGCGGCCGCAGGTTTTGGTGGATGCCATTCTCGCCAAGCGAAATTTGGGCACCAAAATCACCGATGCCCCCTGCGTGATCGGCGTCGGTCCCGGCTTTACGGCGGGGGTAGATTGCCACGCGGCGGTGGAGACCATGCGCGGACACAGTCTGGGTCGTGCCATTTATGAGGGCTCTCCCCTGCCCAACACCAACATCCCCGGGCTCATCGGCGGTTTTGCGGGAGAGCGGGTACTGCGTGCGCCGGAAACGGGCGTGTTCCACCAAATTTTGGACATCGGTGCCACGGTCAAGCAAGGCGACATCGCCGGAACCGTGGAGGGTGCGCCCATGTACTGCATGATCGACGGTGTGCTGAGAGGCATTTTGGCGGACGGTACACCGGTCCACAAAGGCATGAAGGCGGGAGATGTGGATCCGCGCGGGGATGCAAGCTACTGCAATTTCGTCTCCGACAAGGCTTTAGCCATCGGTGGCGGCGTGCTGGAAGCCATTTTGCATTTTACCCACAAATCACATCAGAACCCGTAGTACGATGTTAACACTAAAACTTCTGCGCAAAGGCGCGTCAAGGATGCCGCGCGCTACGGGGTGGCATAAAGTTTTAGCGTTAACAAGATAGTAGGGGCGATTCATGAATCGCCCTCTGCAAAAAAGAATCAATTTTGCGACGGGTGTCGCAAAGGGAGGAAGCTATGGACGACATCAAGTTGACGAAATTAGCCAAGTGCGCCGGTTGCGGCGCAAAGGTGGGGGCGGGCACATTAGCCAAGCTCTTAGACGATATTAAGGTACACACAGACCCCAATTTACTGGTGGGCTTCGACAAATCCGACGATGCCTCCGTCTACAGGGTATCCGAGGATTTGGCTCTGGTACAGACGGTGGATTTTTTCCCACCCATCGACGACGACCCCTATCTGTTCGGTCAAATCGCCGCCACCAATGCCCTGTCGGATGTCTATGCCATGGGTGGCGAGCCCAAGCTGGCGCTGAATATTATGGCTATTCCCGAAACCCTGCCCAAGGAGGCCGTTCACGCCTTGCTCCGTGGCGGATACGACAAGGTCTACGAAGCAGGGGCCATCATCACCGGCGGTCACAGCATTTTCGACGATGAACCCAAGTATGGTCTTGCAGTGACAGGCTTCGTTCATCCCGACAAGCTGTTGACCAATTCCGGCGCAAAAGCGGGAGATGTGCTGTTTTTGACCAAGCCTTTGGGTATCGGCATTCTCACCGCCGCCCAAAAAGCGGAGCTCTTGGACGAGGAAACCTCTGCCTACGCCCGCAAGCTGATGACGACCCTGAACAAGACGGCGCGGGATGTGATGGTGAAATATGGGGTGCACGCCTGCACCGATGTGACAGGCTTCGGCTTGCTGGGACATGGCTTGGAAATGGCGCAGGGCAGCGACACCCAGTTGGAAATCGACACCGCCGCCCTGAATCTCATTCCCGCCTCTTTGGAATTTGCCCAAATAGGAATTCTGCCCGCGGGCATGTACCGCAACCGCAATTTCGCGGAAGAATTTGTGGATGCAGGGGAAATTTCCTTGGCGGTGCAGGATATGTTATATGACCCCCAGACCAGCGGTGGTCTGCTCATTGCCGTGGATCCCTCCGATGCGGATGCCATGGAAAAAGAACTCTGCGAAGCCGTCCCCACTGCTCGCAGAATCGGACGGGTTTTGCCCTATGAAGGGGAAAAGCGCATTTATTTGAGGTGATAAAATGCTATATACATCTGTAGAACAACTCATCGGCAACACGCCGCTTTTGGAGCTGCGGCGGGAACCTGCCCGCATTTTGGCAAAATTGGAGTGCTATAATCCCGCCGGCTCGGTGAAGGATCGGGTGGCAAAGGCCATGCTTGACCGCCTGCCGCCCCACAGCACCGTCATAGAGCCCACCTCCGGCAACACAGGTATCGGCCTGGCCCTTTTCGCCGCCCTGCGGGGGCATCGTGCCATCATCGTCATGCCCGACACCATGTCCGCCGAGCGGATTCGGCTCATGGAGGCCTACGGTGGCGAGGTGGTTTTGGTGGCAGGCGGCATGGCGGCGGCCATCGAGCGTGCCCAAGCCCTTTGCAAGGAAAAACCCAACGCGGTCTTGGCAGGACAATTTGAAAATCCTGCCAATCCCCAAGCCCATTTTGACACCACAGGGCCGGAAATCCGTCAGGATTTGGGGACTAATCCGGATATTTTCGTCTGCGGCATCGGCACAGGCGGCACGGTCACGGGCGTGGGACGATATCTCAAATCCTGCGGTGCAGTGCAAATCGTGGGCGTTCTGCCCGAAACCTACCCCCACGGGATACAGGGTATGGGCGCAGGCTTTACCCCTGCCGTGCTGGACGAGAGCATTTTGGATGAAATCCTCACTGTTTCCGACGAAAACGCCTTGGAAATGACCCGAGAATTGGCAAAAACCGAAGGATTGCTTTTGGGCATCTCCTCCGGAGCCGCCTTCTGCGCCGCCTTGGAGCTGGCAAATCGTCCCGAAAACCGAGGTAAAACCATCGTCACCCTCTTCCCCGATAGCGGCACCCGTTACCTCTCCGTAAAGGGTCTGTTCTGACCTCCGCCCCCCAATTTATTCTCTATTCTTTATTCTTTTTATGCTTATCGACTTAACTCAGTATTACATTTTCTCGTAGGGACTGCCGAGTTGGATTGTCCCCCTTTTAAGGGGGAATCAAAGGGGGTTGCTGTGCAGGAACCGCCAAATTTGTACCTTGTCGGTGCTGCGTGCGATTTGCAACCCCCCCGTCCCCCCCTTCAAAGGGGGGCTTGGTACCTACCATGTCGGTGGTGCTTGCAAAGGCACGGAGGACCCGTCCTGAACATAAAACACAATAAAAAGGGGCTGTCTCAAAATGTATATGTAGGGAATGACCTATGTGTCATTCCACAGAATATTCCTCAAAATATGCAATAGGGAACGGCACACAGGCCGTTCCCTACAGTTAGAATTTAATAAATATTCATTTTCGGGGC